>JANMZS010000245.1:0-25306 GCA_031383535.1 Flavobacterium sp. | reverse complement strand
TTAGTTGGTTTTTCAACCCTTGATTCGCATAAATCAATAATTTAAAGCTTTCTATCGGTAATAAATCCATTAATATTCATTTTTTGAATTATTTTTACTGAGATATTCACAAAAACCTAACAAAACATTTTATTCTTTTATAAAAAAATGTACTTTTGAAAAATATTTTTATGGTAATCAATTCTAACACATACGTTACTTCTGACACGACCCAAACTAGGGTTGTTTGTTCTATTGAATATACCACATCTACAACAACTACTACCCCAATGGGGTAATCTTTTACATATAATCCAAATAAGTCCTATGATTTTTTCAAAAGAAAGAATAAATTTGGACGCATAAAAAAGAATCCCATTTCAAATAAAACAAACAAAATGAAAGTATTAAAATTTGGCGGAACTTCAGTAGCCAATGCTCAAAATATAAAACTCGTTTTAAACATAGTTCGTAATAAAGCCACCAACGAAAAAATAGTAGTAGTTGTTTCTGCATTTACCAAAGTAACCGATTTATTGGTTTTAGCCTCCCAAAAAGCAGCATCAAATGATGAAAGCTACAAGGAAGTTGTGTCCGAAATAGAAAAAAAACATTTGGATGCTATCAAAGAATTAATTCATGTCAGCGAACAAAGTAGTGCCTTGAGTCATATTAAAAGAATCATTAACCATCTTGAAACCTTGTTAGACGGCTGTTTTTTATTAGGCGAACTTTCATCGAGAACATCGGATACTATTTTAAGTTTTGGCGAATTATTATCATCTTACATCATTGCAGAAGCTTTCAAACAACAAGATAAAAATTGTGGGTATAAAGACAGTCGTGAAGTAATAAAAACCAATAACAATTTTGGAAAAGCAATTGTGAATTTTGAAATAACAAATTCATTAATTACTGAATATTTTGCTTCCAATACGAATCAAATAGTTGTTATGCCTGGATTTATTGCTAATTCTATTGATGGAATTGGTACTACACTAGGTCGTGGTGGCTCAGATTATACAGCAGCCATACTAGCTGGAGCAATAGGCGCAACTGAATTAGAAATTTGGACCGATGTAAACGGAATGTTTACCGCAAATCCTAAAATTGTAAAACAAGCACAACCCATAGCCATGATTTCTTATCAAGAAGCTATGGAACTCTCTCATTTTGGTGCCAAAGTATTGTATCCACCAACTATTCAGCCCGTTTTGAGGAAAAACATTCCTATTTGGATCAAAAACACTTTCGAACCAGAAGAAAAAGGAACGCTAATTTCTAATCAAGAAACTTCATATACAAATCCTGTTAAAGGTATCAGTCATATTGATAACATCAGTTTAATCACTCTTGAAGGTTCTGGAATGATTGGAGTTGCAGGTTCATCAAAAAGACTTTTTGAAGTACTTTCCCAGGAAGATGTCAATGTAATATTTATTACTCAAGCTTCATCTGAACATTCGATTTGCATAGGTATATTAAATTCCGACTCCGAAAAAGCAGAAACTGCCATCAATAAAGCTTTTGAAAATGAAATTTATCAAAATAAAATTGATCCTTGTATTGTTGAGAAAAACCTTTGTATCATTGCTTTAGTGGGTGAAAACATGAAAAACCATCAAGGTTTAAGTGGTAGAATGTTCAGTACTTTAGGTAAAAATAATGTAAATATTCGCGCTATTGCCCAAGGTGCTTCAGAAAGAAATATATCGTCAGTAATCAATGAAAAAGATGTCAAAAAAGCATTAAACACTTTACACGAAGTCTTTTTTGAAGAAAACACAAAACAATTGAATTTGTTTGTAATGGGGGTTGGAAATGTAGGTGAAAAATTCATTGAACAAATCAACCAACAAAAGAAATTTTTAAAAGAAAATTTAAAAATAAATTTGAGAGTTGTCGCTCTAGCCAATTCTAGAAAAATGTATTTTAATGAAGATGGAATTCCTTTAAAAGATTGGCATTCATTATTAGAAAACGGAGAAATATCGAGTCTAGATGCCTTTATTTCTAAGGTAAAATCATTAAATTTAAGAAATAGTATTTTTGTTGATATTACAGCCAACCAAAGTGTATCTGACACTTATGATCAGTATTTAAATCAAAATATTGCTGTGGTAACTTGTAATAAAATTGCCTGTTCATCGGCTTATGATAATTACAAAAAACTTAAAAGTCTATCGCGCCAATACAATGCACCTTTCTTGTTTGAAACTAATGTGGGTGCAGGATTACCAATTATCGACACCTTGAAACATCTAATTGCCTCTGGCGATAAAGTCAATAAAATACAAGCTGTTTTATCAGGAAGTTTGAATTTTATATTCAATAATTTTGACGAAAACAATTCTTTTCATGATGTGGTAAAAGAAGCTGGCGTACTAGGATTTACTGAGCCAGACCCAAAAATAGATTTAAGCGGTGTTGATGTAGCTAGAAAAATTCTAATTCTAATTCGTGAGAGCGGTTACCAATTCGATATTGAAGATATTGCCAACAAATCATTTATGCCTGCGGCATGTTTGGAAACAACTAATAATGATGACTTTTTTAAATCGCTGCTTTCAAACGCAGCTCATTTTGAAAATTTATTAAAAGAAGCCAAAGCCAAAGATTGTCGATTGAAATATGTTGCCACTTTCGAAAACGGAAAAGCGAGCGTTGGATTAGAGTTCATCCCAAAAGAAAGTCCATTTTATAATTTAGAAGGAAAAGATAACATTGTACAATTTTACACCGACCGCTACGTTGACCAGCCTTTATTGATAAAAGGTGCGGGAGCAGGTGCTGCGGTAACGGCTTCGGGTATTTTTGCTGATGTGATACGAATTGGAAATATATAGCCCCCTAACCCCCAAAGGGGAATTTGGAGAGGTTCAAAATAATTATTAACTATTAATTCCTCTGTACTCCTCCCCTTTGGGGAGGTCGGGAGGGGGCTTGTTTTATGAACGAAATTAAACTATTCTGCCCAGCAACAATCGCCAATCTTTCGTGTGGATTTGATGTACTTGGACTTTGCTTAACAACTGCTGGAGACGAGATGATTATTCGTAAATCTACTATAAAAGGGGTTCGGATTACCAAAATTGTTGGGGCTGATTTACCATTAGAAACCGAAAATAATGTGGCTGGAGTAGCCGCTTTAGCTATGTTAGAGGAATACGAAAGAGAATTTGTTCCGATAACTATTGGGTTTGAAATTGAAATATACAAAAACATCAAAGCAGGAAGTGGTATTGGAAGTAGTGCTGCGAGTTCTGCAGGAGCTGTTTTTGGAATCAACGAATTGCTAGGACAACCATTTACTCGAAAAGGATTAGTAAAATTTGCTATGCAGGGTGAAAAATTAGCTAGCGGGAACGCCCATGCCGATAATGTTGCTCCTTGCCTTTTAGGTGGTTTTACATTGGTAAGAAGTGCCCACCCATTAGACATCATTAAAATTGATAGCCCAAGGGAGTTATATGCTACAGTAGTTCATCCTCAAATAGAATTAAAAACTTCGGATGCACGTTCTGTATTAAAGCAAACTGTCACATTAAAAAGTGCTATCACTCAATGGGGAAATGTAGGCGGATTAGTAGCTGGATTGTATACTCAAGATTATGAATTAATTGGTCGCTCTTTGCATGACGAAATCATCGAACCTGTTAGAAGTATGCTAATACCCGGTTTTGATTTAATTAAAAAAACAGCTTATGAAAACGGAGCTTTAGGCTCTGGAATATCCGGTTCGGGACCTTCTATTTTTGCTTTAAGCAAAGGAAAAGATACCGCCGATAAAATCGCTAAAGCCATGAGTGCCGTTTATGACGAAATTAATTTACCTTATGAAATTCACGTTTCAAAAGTAAATCCGGAGGGTGTGAGTATAATATAATCCCCCTAACGCCCGAAGGGGAAATTAAAAAATAAAGATTAAAATTACAAACATATTCTAAATCCAGTTTCAACTCCCTCCCCTTCGGGGAGGGTTGGGGAGGGGATTACAAAATTATTTAGAAATGAAATACTACAGTTTAAACCATAATGCCCCCAAAGTTTCTTTCGAAGAAGCAGTAATACAAGGATTAGCAACCGATAGAGGATTGTATTTTCCAGAATCTATAACTCCATTGTCGAAAGATTTTTTCGATACTATCGAAAATTTGAGCAATGCGGAAATCGCTTTCGAAGCTATCCAACAATTTGTGGGAGATGAAATTCCTGCTGAAACTTTAAAAGAAATCATTACCGAAACCTTGTGTTTTGATTTTCCAACCGTAAAACTTGAAAATGATATTTATTCGCTAGAATTGTATCATGGTCCAACTATGGCTTTTAAAGATGTTGGTGCTCGCTTCATGTCCCGTTGTTTGGGTTATTTTAACAAAGACAAAAAAGACAATAAAAACACCGTTCTGGTTGCTACTTCTGGCGATACCGGAGGAGCAGTTGCGAGTGGTTTCCTAGGTGTTCAAGGTGTAGAAGTTATCATTTTATATCCATCAGGAAAAGTGAGTGATATCCAAGAACGTCAATTAACTACCTTAGGTCAAAACATAAAAGCTCTTGAAGTAGAAGGCGTATTTGACGATTGTCAGGATATGGTCAAAAAAGCATTCTTGGACGATAGTTTATCACACCACAATTTGACTTCTGCAAACTCCATTAATATTGCGCGTTGGTTGCCACAAATGTTCTACTTTTTCTTTGCTTATAAACAATTAAAATCTCAAAATAGGCCTCTTGTGTTTTCTTGCCCGAGTGGAAATTTCGGAAATATATGTGCTGGTATAATGACAAAGAAATTAGGATTACCTATTGAACATTTCGTTGCTTCGACTAATGTCAATGACACCGTTCCAAGGTTTATGAATAACGGTAACTATAACCCAAAGCCATCAATTGCTACTATTTCGAATGCAATGGACGTTGGAAATCCTAGTAATTTTATTAGAATTCAAGAAATGTATAACAATGATTTAGAACTATTCAAAAAAGATTTTTCTTCTTTTTCTTATAGCGATTCAGAAACTATAGAAACTATGCAATCAATCTATAACGCTACCGGTTATATTGCAGAACCTCACGGAGTCGTAGGCTATTTGGGATTGAAAAAAGAATTGGAAAACTACCCAAATGCAATTGGTGTTTTCTTAGAAACGGCACATCCAATCAAATTTTTAGATGTAGTCGAACCTGCTTTACAAATCAAACTTCCTATTCCTTCCCAAATAGAAAGTGTTCTAAATAAAGAAAAAGTAAGGACTAAAATAAAAACTTACGAAGAATTGAAAGCCTTTTTAGGATAAGAAACTCCAACATCCTTTACTATTTAAAAGCAGATTTAAAATGTATATTTTAAAATCTGCTTTATTTTTATAACTAACTTCAAAAACTTTAAAACACTCTTCTGTCCTGTTCGTTAATTGGCGAATCATTAATGCTGGCAAAACGTTTTTGCATGAAACCATTGTCGTCAAATTCCCAGTTTTCATTTCCATAGGATCTAAACCACTGTCCTTCGGTATTATGAAATTCATATTCAAAACGTACCGCAATTCGATTATCATAAAAAGCCCAAAGTTCTTTTTTTAATTTATAATTTAATTCTTTAGCCCATTTTGTTTTTAAAAATTCAATTACCTCTTCTCTGCCATGTATAAAATCGGTTCGATTTCGCCATTCAGTATCCATAGTATATGCCAATGAAACTCTTTCGGGGTCTTTACTATTCCAGGCGTCTTCTGCCATTTGTATTTTTATTATAGCAGTTTCTGCAGTAAACGGAGGTAGTGGTAGTTTTTGTTCCATTTTGGTCAAATTTTAATAATTCATCATAAAGTTAGCTAATTAAAAGAATAGGTTTGTTTATAAATACATCTTTCAACCAAAAATTAGCAAATAGCAATTTTGGGATTTTAAAATTATTTTTTAAATAAAATAGCTTAGTAAAAAATCAATTATTAATAAATCGAAAAAAGAGAAACGCTGTTTTACTACTGATTATAAATTTCCTATTTTTGCAATCTAAAATTTGCCTTATGTCAAAGAATAAATATAAGATAGCGGTAATCCAATTAAATTTAAATGATATTGCTGAAAACAACTTAAAAAAATGTTTACGTTGGGTTCGAGATGCTGCTAATAAGGGAGCCGAAGTAATTTCTCTTCCCGAATTATATAGTAGTCATTATTTTTGCCAAAGCGAAGATGTTGCTAATTTTGCACTTGCTGAACCTTTGTATAGTACCTCATTTATTGCTTTTAGTGCTTTGGCAAAAGAATTAGGAGTGGTTATTATTGTTCCTTTTTTCGAAAAAAGAATGGCGGGTATTTACCACAATAGTGCCTATATCATTGACACAGATGGTACAGAAGCTGGTTTATATAGAAAAATGCACATTCCAGATGACCCCCATTTTTACGAAAAATTTTATTTTACGCCAGGGGATTTGGGTTTTAAAGCCTTCCCTACTCAAAAAGGAAAAATCGGAACATTAATTTGTTGGGATCAATGGTACCCCGAAGCGGCTCGATTAACAGCGTTGCAAGGTGCTGAGGTTTTGTTTTATCCAACAGCAATTGGTTGGCATCCGCTAGAAAAAGAACAATATGGCGAAAACCAACACGGAGCATGGATGAATGTTATGAAAGGGCATGCTGTAGCCAATGGAGTGTATGTTGCTGCGGCTAATAGAATTGGTTTAGAACAATATATAGAGGGAACTGCTGGAATACAGTTTTGGGGATCATCGTTTATTGCAGGTCCACAAGGCGAAATATTGGCTCAAGCATCACATGACAAAGAAGAAATTCTTATAGCAGAAGTCGATTTAGATTTGCAAGAAAATATTCGTCAGAACTGGCCGTTTTTTAGAGACCGAAGAATAGATGCTTTTGGTGATATTATTAAAAGAGCAATCGACTAATTTATGAGTACCTCAAACAATAGAAGATTCCCAGCTGAGTGGGAAAAACAACAAGGTGTTTTGCTTTGCTTTCCTCATAACGGAAACGATTGGCCTGGAAAATACGAAGCTATACAATGGGCTTTTGTTGAATTTATAAAAAAGATAGCCCATTTTGAAACCGTTTTTTTAGTAGTTTCTGACGAAAAACTTAAACATAAAGTTTCTAAAATGTTGTGTATTGCAAACGTTCCAATTGCCAATATTTCTTTTATCAATCATAAAACTAATAGAAGTTGGATGCGAGATTCAGGACCAATAATTATAAAAAACGGAACTAAAAGAGAAGCTTTAAATTTTAATTTTAATGGTTGGGCAAAATATAAAAATATAAATTTAGATAAGCACGTTCCAGCTAAAGTGAGTGAATTTCTTAATCTTCCTCTTACTCAAGTTGTTTACAAAGGAAAACTTGTAGTTGTAGAAGGAGGCGCCATTGACACCAACGGAAAAGGGACTTTACTTACTTCGGAAGAATGCTTAATACATCCAACTATTCAGGTTAGAAATCTAAACTTTACAAAAGCAGATTATGAAGCTATTTTCAAAGAATATTTAGGAATTTCAAATGTGATTTGGTTGGGTAACGGAATCGAAGGTGATGATACACACGGTCATATTGATGATTTATGCCGATTTGTAAATGAAGATACTATTGTTACCATTGTAGAATCTAACCCAGAAGATAATAATTTCAAACCTTTACAAGATAATTTAAAAATATTGAAAAAGGCAAAATTAGAAAATGGAAAATCACCAAAAATAGTTGAATTGCCAATGCCGCATCGTATTGATTTTGATGGACTGCGTTTACCTGCTAGTTATGCCAATTTTTTGATTTTGAACAATTGTGTTTTAGTTCCAACTTTCAATGATGCAAATGATAGAAAGGCATTGAATATAATAGCAGAATGTTTTCCAGAAAGAGAAATTATTGGAATTAATGCTATTGATTTAATTTGGGGCTTTGGAACATTGCATTGTTTAAGTCAACAAATTCCTGAATAATTATACTGTTTTTTTATTCAATTTTTAAAATTAAATTTTTACAAATATATTGGTATAATATTTTTTACCATCAGCATTAGTTTTAATTGCAATTCCAAAGTGAGTATAATTACCAACTATATTTTCTTTATGTGAAGGACTATTTAGCCAAGCATTAACAGCCGATTGAGGAGTGTTGTAATTATAAGCAACATTTTCACCTACTCTTTTTGCACCTAAAACAGAAATAATGTTTTCAGATCTAGCAACAAAATCATTATGATTAACTACATTATTAGTAATCATATAATTGTCATGCTCCTCTGATTTATAAGAAATATGATTTATTTGTTGCAATGGATTCAAGCCTACACTTACTCTGTATTCATTAATAATACTCATAGCTTCTAACTCTGATGAATTATAAGTATAACTCATCACTTTCGCATTAGCGTTTTCTGAAGTAGTCGTTTCTGAACTATCAGACGAACATGAATTCATGGTGAATACTATTGCAACTAGCAATAGTACACGAAGTAATTTTGCTTTCATAATTAAGTAGGTTTAAGTTTAAAGTAGATTGTGGGGCAAACTTCTTTAGGGTTATTATTAAATTAAAGTAGATTGTGGGGCAAACTTCTTTAGATTTATAATTATTTAAGAACGTGTTTTAATTTTGTTATGTAAACATACATATATAATCGTTTAAAAGTAAAATAAAATCGATTAAATACACAATAATTATTTTTATTAATTATTATTCTTACAATAAATGAATTAAAAACGATTTGTAGTCATAAAAAAATCCTGTTCGAATTTCGAACAGGATTTTTTTATGTTAGTTATTAAGTAGCTACTTTTACTTCACAGCATTTGCTTTATCTTTCATATCTAAAGTTTTGTATACTTTAATTAAAAGAAATTTAATATCTTCATTTGCAGCGTCTAAGGCGTATCCTTTTTCTAATAGAGGCAATACTTCTGTCAATAAAATATTTTCGGATTGTTTTTTTAGAAAATCATATTTTTTGGTGTCAGCCGCAGAAGTCCCAAGTTTGTTCATTTCGTCTACAATTTTATTTCGACTATCCAATTTAAGATTTGCTAAATTTAAATAGGGTAAACTATATTTTGGATCTACCGAAATGGCTTGTTTATAAAATTTTTCAGCTTCAACAAAATCTTTATTAGTATGACTAGCTACACCAAGATTAAAAATTAGCTCCACATTATTTGGATTTTTTTCAAGTGCAGCAGAAATTAATTTTTTGTACATAACCAAATCCTTCTCTTTGTAGTATAATTCAGCGGCGGATAGAATTAATGAAACATTATCTGGACTTTCTTTTATTGCTTCTTCAAAAGCAATTTTAGCCTCGGCTACATTCCCTTTTTCTGCTAAAATTAAAGCTATATTTTTATTAATTTCTGGGCGTTTTGAAGGCAACTTCACGTCTCTAGGATCGCTATACAATTTTAACTTTACTCTTGAGTCTCTATCCGATTTTGAGCTAGGAGTTATTCCAAAAAAATCTTCTTTATCCGTAACTACGTTTTTAGCATAATATTGAGTCGCTTCGCCTGTATAATTCTTTGCTTTAAGTTCTTGATAATATTTTAATGCAGAATCATAATCTTTATCATTAATGGCATAAGAAGCAGCAAAAAACAATTTTTCTAAATCTAATTTATCTAATTCATAAGCTTGAAACAACAATAATGATGCCTCTTTAAAATTATTTTCCGCTGATTTATCTATTGCTAAATTGATTATTTTATCCTTTATAGCAGCTATTGAAGTCTGTGCTTGACTTGAATATTTATCCTTTCCTGAAGTTTTTTCAATTTCTAATAAATCTTTAAATACATTAGCTGCTAAAGAAAGATTTTTTGTTACATCAACTTTTTTATTAGCCAAATCAAGTAAAGCATTTCCTTTTACAAAATAAAATTGAGCTTTTTCATTGTCCGGTGCATTAGCTATAAGTGATTCGGCAGTCTGTAAAACTGTTATTGCTTCTTGTGAATTACCTCCTTTTAATGCTTTTTCAGCAGCTTTTATTTGGTCTTTTTGAGCAAAAGTCACAAATGAAAACAGAAATACTGGTACTACTATCAGATAGTTACTTTTCATATTATTATTATTTTACTTTTATTATTACTTATTCATCATCTTCATCAGAATCATCGTCTACACCATCTTCTAATTCTTCTTCTATCTCATCTTCCTCCTCGTCTTCTGTTCCTTCATCTTCAAGGATTTCTAAAACTGGTTTTACTCTTTCGATAGCTTCCACTTCAATAACATTTCCATCTTCATCCACAACAACTTCTTCGACATCATCTTTCATTACTTTAGTTACCGCAGCAATAGAATCGCTTCCTTTGATGTTTATCAATTTCACACCTTGCGTTGCTCTACCCATTACTCGTAAATCTTCAACTGCCATTCTAATAGTCAATCCTGATTTGTTGATAATCATTAAATCATCAGCATCCGTAACGCTATTGATAGAAATAAGCTTACCTGTTTTTTCGGTTATGTTCAATGTTTTCACACCTTTTCCACCACGATTGGTAATTCTATATTCATCAATACTGGAACGTTTACCATAACCGTTTTCGGCAACTACAAGGATCTCGCTTTCCATATCGTTAACAGAAACCATACCAATAACTTCGTCTGTTTCATCTTTTAAAGTGATTCCACGAACTCCAGAAGCTGTTCTTCCCATTGGTCGGGTTTTGCTTTCTTCAAAACGAACCATTTTACCTGAACGTACAGCAATCATTATTTGACTGTTACCATTGGTTAATTCGGCTGCTAATAACTCATCCCCATCTTTAATAGTAATCGCAGCAACTCCATTAACCCTAGGTTTAGCATATTTCTCTAAAGATGTTTTCTTAACCTGACCTTTTTTGGTCACCATAATTAAGTTATGACTATTGGTATATTCTTTGTCTTTTAAATCTTGAGTACAGATAAAGGCTTTTACTTTATCATCACTTTCAATATTGATTAAGTTTTGTAAAGCTCTTCCTTTGGCTGTTTTACTTCCTTCTGGAATTTCATAAACTCGCATCCAGAAACATTTCCCTTTTTGAGTAAAGAACATCATATACTGATGATTAGTAGCAACATACATGTGCTCTAAGAAATCTTGATCTCGTGTTCCTGCACTTTTTTGACCAACTCCTCCTCTATTTTGTGTTTTATATTCACTGAGATTGGTACGCTTGATGTAACCAGCATGTGAAATGGTAATCACTACATTTTCATCGGCAATTAAATCTTCAATACTCACATCACCTCCAGAATATTCAATTAACGAACGACGAGCATCACCATATTTGTCACGAATTTCTACAAGCTCTTCTTTGATTAAGGCTATTCTTAAATTCACATCGGCTAATAATGCTTGTAAATGAGCAATCAATTTCATTATCTCTTCATACTCTGCTCTTAACTTGTCTTGCTCTAGACCTGTTAATTGACGCAAACGCATCTCTACAATAGCACGAGACTGAATATCCGATAATTTGAATCTTTCGATTAATTTTTCTCTAGCTTCTTCCGTATTTTTGGAAGCTTTTATTAAAGCGATTACCTCATCTATATTATCCGAAGCAATAATTAATCCTTCTAGAATATGTGCTCTTTCTTCGGCTTTACGCAAATCAAATTGGGTTCTGCGTATTACAACATCGTGACGGTGTTCAACGAAATAATGAATCATATCTTTTAGATTCAACATTTGTGGACGACCTTTTACCAATGCAATATTATTTACACTAAAAGAAGATTGTAATTGTGTAAACTTGAAAAGAGTATTTAAAACCACATTTGGGGTTGCATCACGTTTTAATATGTAAACGATTCGCATTCCATTTCGATCCGATTCATCACGAATATTGGCAATCCCTTCAATTTTTTTATCATTTACTAAATCAGCTGTACGTTTAATCATGTCAGCTTTATTGACTTGGTACGGGATTTCGGCAACAATTATACTTTCTCTTCCATCCACTTCTTCAAAACCAACTTTGGCACGCATCACAATACGCCCTCTGCCGGTTTTAAAAGCTTCTCTTACTCCTTCATAACCATATATTGTCCCGCCAGTTGGAAAATCAGGAGCCTTAATATGGGTCATTAATTCATCTATTTCAATATCATTATTATCAATAAAAGCTAAAGTTCCGTTGATAACTTCAGTAAGATTATGAGGTGGCATATTGGTTGCCATACCTACCGCAATTCCTGTTGCTCCATTTATCAATAAAGTAGGAACTCTTGTAGGCATTACTTTTGGCTCATATAAAGTATCATCAAAATTCAATTGAAAATCAACTGTTTCTTTTTCGATATCAGCCATAATTTCTTCCGAAATCTTGCGCATTCTGGCTTCGGTATAACGCATAGCGGCTGGACTATCGCCATCTACTGAACCAAAATTTCCTTGTCCATCTACTAATAAATAACGTAAGCTCCATTCTTGTGCCATACGAACCATAGCATCGTAAACAGAAGTATCGCCATGCGGGTGATACTTTCCTAAAACTTCTCCAACAATTCTTGCAGATTTTTTGTGAGCAGATTTTGAAGTAACTCCTAAATCATACATTCCATAAAGTACTCTTCGATGTACAGGTTTCAAACCATCTCTAACATCAGGAAGTGCTCTTGATACTATAACCGACATCGAATAATCGATGTAAGCTGATTTCATTTCATCTTCAATGTTAATAGGAATTAACTTTTCTCCTTCTGACATAAGTTGTATTATTTAATAAATTTAATTTAATTTCAAAACGTGCTAATATACACCTTTTAGATTTTTTTTAGTTGGTTTTGCCATTCAAATTTAAATGATTTATTAACAAAATAGTGTTGGTTTTTAGTTAATAAATTAAGTTAGTTTTAACGGAATTGTCATTCTTTTTTTGTCAATTAGCATTTATAAGCTTACAAAGGGCACGATTATTGTTTTTCAAATACAAATTCACTAAATTTACCCTATAAATCAATCATATTATGGATGATAATTTTTCGCCAAGAGTAAAAGATGTAATTACATATAGTAAGGAAGAAGCATTGAGATTAGGACATGATTTCATTGGAACAGAACATTTGATGTTAGGCATTTTAAGGGATGGAAATGGCAAAGCAATTAATATTTTAAATAACTTATCAATTGACTTAGATCATCTTAGAAAAAAAGTTGAAATACTAAGCCCCGCAAGCCCTAATTTAGAAAGTAATATTGAAAAGAAAAATTTACATCTAACTCGGCAAGCAGAACGTGCATTAAAAACAACTTTTCTAGAAGCAAAAGTTTTTCATAGCACTTCAATAAGTACAGCACATCTTTTATTGTGTATATTAAGGAATGAAAATGACCCAACAACCAAGCTGTTGAATAAACTTAAAATTGATTATGACATAGCTAAAGAACAATATCTAAACATGACACCAAACGAAGAAGATTTTATTGATAACTTGCCAAGAAATGAATCTTATAATGAGGATTCAGGACAAGATGACAGTCTCAAAGAAGGCACCTTTAACAACCCTGCTAATAAATCTAATAAAAAATCAAAAACACCTGTTTTAGATAATTTTGGAAGAGATTTAACTGAAATGGCTGAAGAAGGAAAACTAGACCCTGTTGTAGGACGCGAAAAAGAAATTGAACGTGTTTCTCAAATTTTGAGCCGAAGAAAAAAGAACAACCCGCTATTAATTGGTGAACCCGGCGTTGGTAAATCAGCTATTGCCGAAGGATTAGCCTTGAGAATTATACAAAAGAAAGTGTCTCGAATTTTATTCAATAAGCGAGTAGTCACTTTAGACCTAGCAAGTCTTGTTGCAGGAACTAAATATCGCGGACAGTTTGAAGAACGAATGAAAGCTGTAATGAACGAATTAGAAAAGAATGATGACATCATCCTTTTTATAGATGAAATTCACACTATTGTGGGCGCAGGTGGCGCAACTGGTTCATTAGACGCTTCCAACATGTTTAAACCTGCATTATCAAGAGGCGAAATACAGTGTATTGGAGCCACAACACTAGATGAGTACAGACAATATATAGAAAAAGACGGCGCTTTAGAAAGACGTTTTCAAAAGGTCATTATAGAACCCACTTCAATTACTGAAACCATAACAATTTTAAATAATATTAAAGACAAGTACGAAGATCATCATAATGTAACCTACTCGCCAGAAGCGATAGAAGCGTGTGTGAAATTGACGGATCGGTACATGTCAGATCGATTTCTACCAGACAAAGCTATTGATGCTTTAGACGAGGCTGGTTCTCGTGTGCATATTGTAAACATTGATGTTCCTAAACAAATATTGGAACTAGAAAGACAGTTAGAAGATGTACGTGAATTGAAAAATTCTGTGGTAAAAAAACAGAAATATGAGGAAGCTGCCAAACTTCGTGACGACGAAAAGCGAATTGAAAAAGATTTAGCCATTGCTCAAGAACAGTGGGAAGAAGATGCCAAAAACAATCGAATTGAAGTTACCGAAGATAATGTTGCCGACGTAGTGTCAATGATGACTGGAATTCCAGTAAATAGAATTGCTCAAACCGAAAGTAATAAATTAGCTAAATTACCTGAACTTATTGAAGGTAAGGTTATTGGTCAAAAAGAAGCAGTTCTAAAAATTGCTCGTTCTATTCAAAGAAATCGTGCCGGTCTAAAAGACCCAAATCGACCTATTGGCTCTTTTATTTTCTTAGGTCAAACGGGGGTTGGAAAAACCCAATTAGCCAAAGTTTTAGCCAAAGAATTATTTGATTCTGAAGATGCTCTAATTAGAATTGATATGAGTGAATACATGGAGAAATTTTCTATTTCTCGTTTGGTTGGAGCACCTCCAGGTTATGTTGGCTATGAAGAAGGTGGACAATTAACTGAAAAAGTACGTCGCAAACCGTATTGTGTAGTTTTACTTGATGAAATTGAAAAAGCACACCCAGATGTATTTAATATGTTACTTCAGGTACTGGATGACGGTTTTTTGACCGATAGTTTAGGAAGAAAAATCGATTTTAAAAACACAATTATTATTATGACTTCAAATGTTGGAGCACGACAATTGAAAGATTTTGGTCAAGGTGTAGGATTTGGAACTGCCGCCAAAGTAGCTCAGGCAGATGATAATTCAAAAAGCATCATTGAAAATGCTTTGAAAAAAACCTTTGCTCCAGAATTTTTAAATAGAATTGACGACGTTATTGTATTTAATTCACTAGAAAAACATGATATAGATTTAATTATTGAAATTGAGTTGAAAAAACTATACGATCGCATCAATGAATTAGGGTATCAACTAAACCTTTCTGATGCTGCAAAAGCATTTATTGCAGATAAAGGGTATGACAAACAATTCGGTGCTAGACCACTAAAAAGAGCGATTCAAAAATATGTTGAGGACATACTAGCTGAAGAAATTATCACATCCAAAGTGAATGTTGGTGATGCTATTTTTATCGATTTAAATGTCGACACTCAAGAATTAACAGTTAAAGTTAAAAAAATAGAAAAAAAGCCGTCTCAATTATGAGACGGCTTTAGTTTATTTTTAAACTGAGTTCTTTTATAACAATGATTTACAAGACATAACCTCTGGTTTCTCTACTCCCATCAATTCTAAAATCGTAGGTGCAATATCTCCTAATACACCATCATGAATTTCTTTTAAATCTTTGTCTACTAATATAATTGGGACTGGATTCGTGGTATGAGCAGTATTTGGACTTCCGTCAGGATTAATCATAGTCTCACAATTACCGTGATCTGCAATAACAAGAGCTGTATAGCCATTGTTAAGAGCAGCTTCAATTACTCCCTGTACACAAACATCGACTGCTTCACACGCTTTTATAGCCGCATTCATATCACCGGTATGACCTACCATGTCTCCATTGGCAAAATTAAGGCAAACAAAATCTACTTCGCCTTTATTTAATTCCGGAATCAAAGCATCTTTTAGTTCATAAGCACTCATTTCTGGCTGCAAATCATAAGTAGCCACTTTTGGAGAATTTCTTAAAATTCTTGTTTCTCCCACAAATGGTAATTCTCTACCTCCCGAAAAGAAAAATGTTACATGCGGATATTTCTCTGTTTCGGCAATGCGAATTTGCTTTTTATTGGCTTTTTCTAAAACCTCTCCTAAAGTTTCAGTAATGTTATCTTTATTGTAAACTACTTTCACATTTTGGTAGGTTTCATCATAATTAGTTAGCGTTACATAATACAAATTGAGTTTGTGCATGTTCTGCTCATGAAAATCTTGTTGCGAAAGAGCTTCCGTCAATTCACGACCTCTATCGGTTCTGAAATTGAAGAAAATAACAACATCATCTTCTTGAATAGTGGCTAAAGGTTTGTCGTTTTCGCCAGTAACTACTAGGGGTTGTATAAATTCATCGGTAATGTTATCTTTGTAACTTTCGTTTATTGAAGCAACAGTGTTTTTAGTATGTGTACCAGTTCCATTTACCAATAAATCATAGGCTAGTTTTACTCTTTCCCAACGTTTATCACGATCCATTGCATAATAACGACCTATTACAGAAGCTATTTTTACTGTGGTGTTTTCTATATATTTTTCTAAATCTTGAATGTATTTCTTTCCTGATTTTGGATCAACATCTCTACCGTCAGTAAAAGCATGTACAAATACATTTTGTAAACCATATTCTTGGGTTGCGTCAATTAAGCCTCTCAAATGTGACGTGTGTGAGTGAACACCACCATCTGAAACTAATCCTAAAAGATGAACTTTTTTAGTATTGGTTTTAGCATAATTAAAAGCATCTATTAGAACAGTTTCTTTAGTCAATGTGTTATTAGCAACGGCTAAATTAATTTTTGCCAAATCTTGATAAACAATTCGACCAGCCCCTAAGTTCATGTGACCTACTTCACTATTACCCATCTGTCCTTCAGGCAGACCTACATGTAAACCATCTGTTCGCAATTGGGCACTTGGGTATTTGGTATATAAACTATTTATAAAAGGGATATTAGCACTATCGATTGCTGAAACTTTTGGGTCTGGAGATTTTCCCCAACCATCAAGTATCATAAGGATTACTTTTTTGTTCATTGTAATTTGATTATTTTTTTTACAAAGATAAAGTATTTCTAAAAAAGGTAGCATGAGACTTAACTACTATTATCTAATTATAATTTGAAATGAAAAAAAATGGTTATTGTATTGTAGATGACTATAATTCTTGAAAATAATTAAATCAATGTTTGCTTTTCAATTTATTGTAGTCTAGAAAATAGCGAAGACTTATCGAAAAAATATTGGTGAGATCGGAATTCAAAATGTTATTAAAGTTTGTTTTAAGTTTTTTTTCAACTGAATCTGTTTGTTCAATTCCATAATTGCGATATAAAACTCTTAGTTCACTTCCTGGAGCAAACCACCATGAATAAGACAAATCAAAATTCCATGAATTATAATTCAAATCCTGATTTACAGCATAAGAAGTATTTGGAGTTAAATAACCATCGTTTTGTAAATTAAAAAATCCGTGATTTTGAGAATATGCCCAATAATAACGGGCTGTAAGATTTATATTCATTGTGTTGGTTATAGAATATTTACCAATCAACTCATGCTGAACAACCTCTTGATTGCGTTCTCCAAATATTATATTTGATTCATCCGTATCATACCCATAACCTCCCCGATCATTTTTATAATTTTCATATTCAAAACGATAATCTAGTGAAAACTTTTCGTTAAATCTGTATTTTGCCCCAGTATTAAAAAAATAGGTTTGCCTATTCGTTTCATCAAATTTATTAATATTAGCTTCAATGTAATAGTTAAAAGCTTTGTTAGGGTTCGATGAAAATTGAACGTAAGAATAAATACTTTTAGGGATATAAACATATCTCCCCAACTCACGAGGCTCATAAAAATCAAATCTATCTAACGGGTTAATTTGAATTCCCAATCCAATAATATGATTTTTTAATGTGCTTGCATTCATTGATACTTTATAAGAAGCTTCTTGAGTTTTTCCTGTTGTATTCTGTATTTCAGTATTTATTTCTTGATTAATATTGAATGTATTAAATGCTTTTGTTGGGTTAATTATTCTATAACTCATTTCGCCATATCCCCCGTGATAATTGGTATAAAAAATAATTCCTAAATCATTAATATCATAATTTTCAGAAATATATTTTCCTGAAAACAAATACCTGTACTTTCCACTAGTTTTAGCAAAATTCAATGCCGTTTTATAACCATTATAATCCTCAACATCATTGATTGCACTAAATTTAAAATCACCATACAAGTTGTAGGTATTGGCTTTTGTATTTAAATCAAATAACAGTGCTGAAACATTGGCGTCTCTAAAACTACCATTACGTGAAGTATTTGTATTAATAAAACTAACCGAAGAGTTTTGATTAAACCTTTGGTCAAGTACTATAACATTATAATTGGTTAAAGGCTCAATTACCGCTTTTCTAGTTTCTGTATTAATTTTATTTTGAAGAGTAGCATAAGTTTTTTCTGTAACAGCGTTTAAAACACCTATTCCCAAACCTTTTTCGGTTCTTCCTGATACTTTTACTGCATTTATTAAGTCTACTGTACTAGGATACTTTGTAATTACCTCATTATCATAATCAATATCTGGAAAAGTTGAAGGCATACCTCCAATTCTCCTAGAATAAAACAAGTTTCCTTTTGAAAATAAATCGGTTCCTTCAGTAAAAAAAGGTCTGTTTTCATTCAGTTGTTGTTCGAAAGGCTCAAGATTTAAAATGATATTGTCAAATTTTGTCTGTCCAAAATCCGGCACTAATATAGCGTCTAATGTAAAAGAATCATTGATTCCATATTTAATATCCAAACCTGCTTTGAATGTTCGATCAGAAGCTGTGTTATTTTGCTGATAATACTCAGAAAGATAAGGAATGAAAAAAAGACGTATTGGAGGTTTGATATTTTCAATTCCTTCAAGAATCCCTTCTTGAGTAATAACTGCGCCAATTTTAGCATCAACAGGGTTCCAAGTGTATTTTTGAACATCGCGCTTAATGTCCCGCATAAAATTCAAACCCCATGTTTGTTTTTTTGAATTCGAAAAACGTAATGCTGCATAAGGAATTCGCATTTCTACAACCCAACCAGAATTTGTAATTGTGGCTTTACTTTCCCAAATAGCATCCCAAGTATAATCTTCTTTATCCTCTGTAGCTAAACAATCTAATTGTACACCTGATGCACTCACACAGAATCTAAAGTCTTGTTGTCCATCATTAAATCCGTTTATCGAAACTGAAAAAACATCCGAAAATCCAAAAACATCTCTATTGGTCAGTTCGTTAGAAATTTTATTGGGTTCGTCATCTAATAATGTAGCGGCTATATAAAGTGCATTGTTATCATAAAGTACCTTAACATCCGTTTTCTTAGAATCTGATATTGGTTTCCCATTATCTGGTGAAAACATTATAAAATCAGACGCTATGGTAGCGGTTTTCCAATCCTCTTCAACTATTTTTCCGTCAATAGTGATATTCCCAACAATAGATTTCGCCTGAAGCGTCTTTTTTTGACTGTACATTGTAAAATCAAATAAAAATAAAAACAAAAGAATAAATGGGTAAAATTTTGGCATATATTAAATTCTTGATTGAACAAAAATAACAAATTTTAAGACACAAAAAAAGATTTGTGTAATTTAAATCGTAATAATTTTACTTAAAAACATTTAAAAAATCAATTTCGTTTAAGATCTTTTTTCAAAGTTGAAGAGTAAAAAATAGCAATATCACTCCTTTAAAACATCAAGTTAAAGAAAAAAAAACAAAATAAATAGATGATAACAATTTAATTTTAAAATGATTATAAAAAGTCTGAATGTGTTTTTCATTTTTTTGATAAAAAATTTGCATAGAAACTAAGTTATTATCTATATTTGCACCGTTGTAATGCGAAAGTAGCTCAGTTGGTAGAGCTCCAGCCTTCCAAGCTGGTTGTCGCGAGTTCGAGCCTCGTCTTTCGCTCTAAAACCTCATCTATTTAAACCAGATGAGGTTTTTTATTTTAGTAAATACACTATCCTAAGATTGATTTACAATTATTAATTAAGTTTTTTAAATTATTTTAAATCACTTAAATAATATCAGATTAAGAAACTTCTGTTTCTTTTGATAAATTTAAAATTTCATTTAAAAAAAAGAATACTAAATTTAGCTAATTTTACATTGCAAAATATTAATTTACTTCATCCGAATGTCTGTATCAAAAAAAGATTATAAAAGAATTACCACTAAGTCATTAATCGACATGAAAGCCAATGGAGAAAAAATATCCATGCTAACAGCTTACGATTATACAATGGCAAAAATTGTAGACACAGCAGGAGTAGATGTGATACTAGTTGGCGATTCGGCATCAAATGTGATGGCTGGACATGAAACAACATTACCCATTACATTGGATCACATGATTTATCACGCATCAAGTGTTGTTCGCGCTATTAATAGAGCTTTAGTAGTGGTAGATTTACCGTTTGGAAGTTACCAATCTAACCCAAAGGAAGCCTTGCGTTCTGCTATAAGAATCATGAAAGAAAGTGGCGGTCATGCCGTAAAATTGGAAGGGGGAAGCGAAATAAAAGACTCTATTAAAAAAATATTAAATGCTGGTATTCCAGTAATGGGACATTTGGGTTTAACTCCTCAATCCATTTATAAATTTGGAACTTACACTGTTCGTGCCAAAGAAGAAGAAGAGGCCGATAAATTAATTAAAGACGCTAAAATGTTAGAAAAACTAGGCTGTTTTGCTTTAGTTGTCGAAAAAATCCCAGCTAAATTAGCACAAGAAGTGGCTCAAAGTATTTCAATTCCAGTTATAGGAATTGGTGCTGGCGGTGGTGTTGACGGGCAAGTATTGGTTATTCATGATATGCTTGGAATGAATAATGAATTTAGCCCAAGATTTTTGCGCCGGTATATGAATTTATTCGAAGGGATGACCTCAGCCATTTCACAATATGTTACTGATGTAAAATCTAGTAATTTTCCTAATGAAAAAGAACAATATTAGTTTTATATTTTGAAAACTAAAATCATTTCTACCAAGTCTAACCTTCAAATTCTTCACGAAGACAATCATATAATAGTGGTCAATAAACGTGTTGGAGATATCGTACAAGGCGACAAAACGGGTGACAAACCCCTTTCTGAAATTGTAAAAGAATACATCAAAGACAAATATAAAAAACCAGGCGAAGTCTATTTAGGAGTAGTCCATAGACTCGACAGACCCACAACTGGAATTGTCGTATTTGCCCGAACTAGTAAGGCGTTAACTCGTTTGAATGAATTGTTTAAAAATAGAGAAACTAAAAAAAAATATTGGGCCATCGTTAAAAACAAACCACCAAAAATCGAAGATACACTTATTCATTATCTAAAAAGAAACGAAAAAAACAACACCTCAAAAGCCCATAGTAATGAAGTTCCTGAAAGCAAAATAGCGAATTTAGACTATACAGTTTTTCAAGAGTTAACTAATTATTTTGCTTTAGAAATCAATCTTCATACTGGAAGACACCATCAAATAAGGGCACAGCTTTCTGCTGTTGGCTCCCCTATTAAAGGAGATTTAAAATATGGTTTCGAAAGGAGTAACCCTGACGGTGGTATACATTTACACGCCAGACAATTAGAATTTGTTCATCCTGTTACCAAAGCTGAAATGAATATAATTGCAAAAGTTCCTGATGATGCTATTTGGAATGCTTTAAATCACATATAAATAACCTAAAATTAAATGTAAAAGAATATGAAAAACACTCTTGAAAAAATTGAAGAAATAAAAAAAAATGGATACTCACTTAGTTTTGAAGAAGTATTTGAACATGCAATAGAAAATTATAAAAAAATCGCTGTTTATGGTGGATTAATGCTAATTGTATTCCTGTTTATATTATGTGTTGTAGTTTTTGGTTTAGCATTTACTTTCCTTGATACCGAAAGTTTAATTCAAAATTTAAAGATGATGGGGACAAATCCAGAAGCTGTTTCAAAAGATTTTATGATAGGATATTTTACAAGCATACTACTAATTACTTGTTTGTTAAGTCCTTTTCAAGCTGGTTTTCTTAAAATGGCTGATTGTGGGGAAAACGATGAAGAGTTTCATGTATCTAGCATTTTTACCTATTATAAGAATCCTTATTTTACTAATATTTGTCTTTCAGCATTCATCCTAACAATTATTGGGTCTGGAATAACGATTATTTTTGAAAATTTAGGATTTCAATTTCTAGGGACAGTTTTAAGTTTGCTAATTAATTTTTTGAGCTTTTTGACCATTCCATTAATAGTTTTTGGGGGATTAAATGGTATTGAATCTATTAAAACTAGTATAATAATTGTTTCTAAAAAACCTTGGTTACTTTTAGGAATACTTATTGTTGGAAGTGTTTTATCAATAGTGGGTGTTATCGCTTTGATTATCGGTGTGTTTTTTACAATTCCCTTTTTATATTCTATAAATTATTCCATTTATAAAGCAATTATAGGTTTTGATTTAAATAGTGATTTAACGAAAATAGAGCCCCTAGAATAATATTAAAATGCATACAGCTCTTTTGGTAATTTGTTTTGATGGGTATAAAAAACAGAAAATGTGAACTGAAAACGTTCACATTTTAGAAACAAACCACTTTTAGTACTTTCAGCCCATATTGCGGTCATTTTTTTTAGAACCTAATAAATAACACTGTACTATAAAGTACATACTAGCCTTAGAGATTTAAAATATATTTGATACCTAATTTTTGAATTCTAATTTCTTTTCTATCTTTGAAAAAAATAATTATGGACAAGAACATCATCTTATCACATCAAGAAATCGAGCATACCATCAAAAGAATTGCTTATCAAATCTATGAAACCTTTGTTGATGAGGATGAAATTGTTATTGCAGGAATTACCACGAACGGATACATTTTGGCAGAAAAAATTACTGAAGTTCTCAAATCCATTTCAACCCTGAAGGTGTCCTTGTGTGAAGTCAACATCAACAAACAAAACCCTCAATTACCAATTACCACTTCTTTACCAAAAGAACAGTATTCTAATAAAGGACTTATTCTTGTAGACGATGTGCTTAACTCAGGTACCACATTAATTTATGCTGTAAGACATTTTCTTGATGCACCATTGAAGAAATTTAAAACCGCAGTATTGGTCAATAGAAACCATAAAAAATACCCTGTAAAAGCTGATTTTAAAGGCATTTCACTTTCTACCTCATCCTTAGAACATGTTCAGGTAGTATTTGATGATAATGGAAAAAATTATGCTTATTTAAGCTAATATATATAGAATCTCTTCAGCGGTTTCATCTTTAGTTTTACCATCAATAGCCACTTTATACTGGGCATAATTATAATAATAGCTTCTTTCAAAAAGATGTTTGGCTATAAATTCTTTGAGTTGATCCTCGCTTTTATTGGCAACAAGAGGCCTTTTACTTCTATTGGCTAACAATCTTTCGACTAAAGTGTCTACAGAAGCCTTTAAATAAATAGATATTATCTTTTCGCCAACCAATAATTCATGATTATTAGAATAACATGGAGCTCCTCCTCCTAGTGCTATGATTAATGTTTCGGGTGCGTTCAATAATTCAATTAAAATTTCTCGTTCTAATTTTCGAAAATAGATTTCTCCCTTTTGCTCAAAAATTTCTTTCACAGACAATTGCGTTCGGTCTTCGATACTTTTATCCAAATCTACGACCGAAATCCCCGTACTTATGGAGAGCCTTTTCGCGATTGTAGACTTGCCACACCCCATATAACCTAATAAAATAATTTTTCTCATTTGAATAAAACCTTATGGATTAAGGCATTAAAGGTATTTGTTAAAAAAAGACAAATTTAAAAGAAAATAGCTTTGAAAAATTAAAAATAAGACCTTATATTTGCACCCGCATTCAAGAAAGGCATTTGACTCGATAGCTCAGTCGGTAGAGCACATCACTTTTAATGATGGGGTCCTGGGTTCGAGCCCCAGTCGGGTCACAATTTGTTAGACAATAAGTCTGGGTGAGAAGTTTATCCCGAACAGCGAAGCTAGAGGGAAGCCTCAGTCGGGTCACAATTTTATTGTGATTTTCACATAATTTTCTTGGAGTAATGACTCGATAGCTCAGTCGGTAGAGCACATCACTTTTAATGATGGGGTCCTGGGTTCGAGCCCCAGTCGGGTCACAAATTTATAGAGGCGTTGCAATGCAACGTCTCTATCTTTTTTAGGCCACGTGGAGAAACGGTAGACTTGCCAGCTTGAGGGGCTGGTGCTCGCAAGGGCGTGCGGGTTCAAATCCCGCCGTGGTCACGGAATAAAAAGAAATACCAAATAAATAATCGAGCTTGCTTGAAGTTATTTATTTGGTATTTCTTTTTTCAAAGCGGAGCTTTGCGGGAAAGACGAAGTCAATCCCGCCGTGGTCACGAATAAAAAAATAAACCGCTAAATATCAAATATTTAACGGTTTACTTTATTTATACTTCCCGATATCTTCCCGACAATATAGTAAGCTATAGTTCCTCTTGTTTTACTCTGATTATTACTTCGTGTCCTGAAGCTTCGGTAAGTTTAACAAAAGTTTCATAGCCATGCAGATTTAGTTCATTTGTATGAATTACATAAGTATATTGAATCTAAGTTTAATTAACGTAACTTCACGAAAATATAATTTATTTTTTTTCAATAAATTACATATAAAACCTGTGAATTATATAACTTTTAAAATTGTTATATAACAAAAGAAGTTGACATTACATAACCTTTGCTTACATTCTAAATAAACTAATTTGAAACTATACATCAAATACATGGTAAGCAATCGCTGTAAGTTGGCGGTAAAAGCTGAACTAAAAAAATTAGGACTTCATTTTATTGTAATCGATTTAGGTGAGGTGGAAATCATGGAAAAAATCAGTTTCGAAAAACGGGAACTGCTAAAGAAAGGCTTATTTCATTCAGGTTTAGAATTGATGGATGACAAAAAAGCTATTCTTATTGAGAAAATTAAGAACATTATTATCGATATGGTACATCATACGGAAGAAAATATCAAAGTCAATTTTTCGGATTTTTTGAGCGAAAAACTCCATCACAATTATACCTATCTCGCCAATTTGTTTTCGGAAGTGCAAGGCACAACCATCGAGCATTTTATTATTTCACACAAGGTAGAACGCATCAAAGAACTCATTATTTATGGCGAACACAACATTACAGAAATCGCCTGGAAAATGGGATACAGCAGTGTAGCACATTTG
>JANMZS010000060.1:0-85511 GCA_031383535.1 Flavobacterium sp. | reverse complement strand
CTAACCCCCAAAGGGGGAATCATTATGTAATATTTTTCAGGCTCCTGTCCTTCGGGGGACGCTGGGAGGGGCTTAAATCTAAAATTCCTATGAGAGTAACAATATCAAGAAAAGCCCATTTTAATGCAGCCCACAGATTATATCGGAAAGATTGGACTTTCGAACAAAACGATGCTGTTTTTGGCAAATGCAATAATCCCAATTTTCATGGTCATAATTATGAATTAATTGTAAGTGTAACCGGAAAAATTAATCCAGAAACAGGATATGTTATGGACGTGAAAGACTTGAGTGATTTGATTTTGCATGAAGTAGAAAAACCATTCGATCATAAAAACTTAAATTTAGATGTACCCGAATTTGAAAATCTAAACCCTACAGCCGAAAATATTGTGGTTGTGATTTGGAATAAATTGAGAAAACGAATTGCAACTGAATTTGATTTGGAGGTGGTGCTCTATGAGACTCCTCGAAATTTTGTAACTTATAAAGGCGAATAATGGCATTGCAACTAGGGGATAAGGTACCTAATTTTACCGCAAAAGATAAAGGCGAAATTGTTTTTGAAAGCAATTCAGTAGTAGGCATAAAGCCTGTGGTTTTTTATTTTTATCCAAAAGACAATACATCAGGTTGTACCGCTCAAGCCTGTAGTTTTCGGGATCAATATGAAAATTTTACCGATTTAGGAGCTGAGGTAATTGGTATTAGTAGTGATAGCAGTAGCTCACACGAAAAATTTGTACAAAGACACCGTTTGCCTTTTATATTGCTTTCCGATGAAAATCAAAATATAAGAAAACTTTTTGGTGTCAAACCTAATTTATTTGGGTTGATTCCCGGAAGAGTAACTTATGTGGTTGACGAAAAAGGAATAATCCGAATGGTATTTGATAGTGTAGTCGCTACAAATCATATTTCAAAAGCATTAAAAACTATTGAAAAAATTGTAGCTGAAATCAAAAAATAAAGTTTCGGATTACTAGTTAAATAATTAAGTTTGTCGCCAATAATAATTCATGATTACAAAAATATATCCATTACAATTTACACCTATATTAAAAGATAGACTCTGGGGTGGGACAAAGTTAGCCTCTTTGTTACATAAATCTATTCTATCAGAAAGTGTAGGCGAAAGTTGGGAAATATCAACAGTCAAAGGTGATGTAAGTGTTGTTTCTAATGGAGTTTTGGCAGGAAAGCCACTTGATGATTTGATAGATTCAAATCCAGAAGCTATTTTGGGTTCTGTAGTTTATAAGCAATTTGACAAACAATTTCCTTTGCTTTTCAAATATTTGGATGCCCGTGACGATTTGTCCATTCAAGTACATCCTAATGATGAGTTGGCTAAAAAGCGCCATAACTCTTTCGGAAAAACCGAAATGTGGTATATTCTACAAGCTGATAAAGATGCTACTATTATAGCTGGTTTTAAGGCTAAATCAAATCCAGAGGAGTTTTTAGAGAAAGTAGAGAACAATACATTAGTATCGATTTTAGATATTAAAAAAGTTTCACAAGGCGATATTTTCTTTTTAGAAACAGGAATTGTACACGCTATTGGTGCTGGAATTGTAATAGCTGAAATCCAGCAAACCTCTGATATTACCTATCGTTTGCATGATTTCAACAGAATGGACGATCAAGGAAATAAAAGAGAACTGCATCTTGATATGGCTCTGGAAGCCATTAATTATAATGAATTTGAGGCTCGTAAAAAATACAATGCCATATCAAATAAGTCTAATCCTGTCGTAAACTGCCCTTATTTCACAACTAATTTTATACCTCTTGACGGAAATTTGACTTTCAATAAAGACGGAAATTCATTTACCGTTTTTATGTGTGTTGAAGGGAATTTCGAAATAGATTGTGAAGGGGTGAAATATAACTATAAAGTAGGAGATACTGTTTTAATTCCCGCTGCTTTGAAAGCCTTTGCTATTAAAGGAAAAGCTTCTATTTTAGAAATCTATATTTCATAGTCCTTTATAGAAAGATTATATGTACTTTTGCAATCGCAAATTAAAATTTAAAAAAAATGGCAAACGTTAAGAATTTAAAGAAAGACATCAACTACGTTTTAGGAGATATTATTGAAGCAGTATATTTGTTTGAAATTTCAACTTCAGGAAAACCAACCACAGAAACCAATGCTTTAATTGATGAAGCTATTGCAGCTTTTGACACTTTGATAGCAAAAGTAAACGCTAAGAAAATTGAAAATAAAAAATCACATTTTAAGCAAATCAACATCGAATTGGAACAAACTGCAAATCAATTGATTGCTAAAATCAACGATTTACAGTAAAAAAATCAATAAAAAAGACTGTATTTGTTTTGAAAAATAAAATACAGTCTTATATTTGCATACGAAATGAGTCGCCAGCGTAGCTCAGTTGGCTAGAGCAGCTGATTTGTAATCAGCAGGTCGTGGGTTCGAGTCCCTCCGCCGGCTCAATCAAAAACCGTAAGTATTTAGCTTACGGTTTTTTTATTTTGACAACACAAGGACGAGAAGTTTATCCCGAGCGAAGCAATTCGGGAAGTCCCTCCGCCAGCTCAATAAAAAACCGTAAGTATTTAGCTTACGGTTTTTTTATTTTCATAGAAAGAACAAAAAGGTTATCCTTTTAGCCAAGCTTCTTTAATTTTGTTTTTTGTTGCATTAGTCGCTTTTAGTCCTTCTACTTCTTCTAGCGGAATTTTTACATTTCCTTTCAAAATTTTTTCTACTCCAACCCGTTTTATTTTTACGGTGATAGAATCATTTTCTTTCCATTTTTTACTAGCATTGATCATATCATAAATAGTTTCAAAAGAATAAGGAATATCATTTATAGCTAGTAAAACATCATTTCCTTTGAGACCAAGACTAGTATAGAATTCAGATAATTCATTGTAAGGAGAAATTATAATCTCTTTTGTTTTTCGGTCAACATTAATATAAGGAGTTTTGCCTTTTAAGAATATATTAGAAGGCGTTTTTAGACTTGTTTTTTCGATTCCAACTTTAGAAAAATAAGTTACATAGGGAATGGGAGTTGATCCAGCAACATACGTTTTCAAGAATTCGCCAACTTCGGGATACGTTAATTGCGTAATTTTGTCAAAAAGTTCATTGTCATTAAATGCTTTATTTACACCATATTCTTTTGATAATTTTTGCATTAAATCAAGTATTCCTCGTTCGCCATTACTTTTTTCTCGAATAATAATATCAATGCACATGCCTATCAATGCCCCTTTTTCATAAACATTTATATATTGTGTTTTGTAGGGTTCAATTAGTGCATTTGAGCTCATAGTAGTAAATGGCATTGTGTCATTTAATGTGCTTGAGTGTTCTATCTTTTCAGAAAGTCTAGCGTAAAACTCTTCTTCTGTTATCAATCCTTGATTAATTTGGAAAAGATTAGCAAAATATTCTGTAACTCCTTCGTACATCCACAAATGTTCAGACATTTTAGGATTCTTGTAATCAAAATATTGAATTTCTTGTGAATGAACAGTTAAAGGGGTTAAAATATGAAAAAACTCATGTGAGACAATGTCTTTCAATTCTTTGGCTAGTTGCTCGGCACCCATCATTTCAGGCATAACCACAGTAGTGGCAGTGGGGTGTTCTAAGGCACCAAATCCAGTAGCATCTTTTTTTTGTGAATCTGTTAAATAGATTAGAACACTGTATTTTTTGGTCGCATTTATAGAACCTAAGAATTTTTTTTGTGCAGTTATCATCGTTTTCATCTCTGGAGTAAGACTTTGGGCAGTCACTTTGCCATTTGGAGAATAAACAGCAATTAAAATTTCCATATCGTCAACCCTAAATGTGGTGTAATCTGGTTTTGAATACAGTATGGGATTTTCTACTAAAACGGCATAACGTTCTAATTTAAAAACATCATTGGTGGTTGAGCTGTCCAAATCAATCATGGATGTTGCTCCCCAAAGTGATGCAGGATGTGAAATGGATACATTATACGGAATAGCCATAAAATTGTCAAAATACCCCACAAAACAATGCGTATTTAAGACTATGTTTTTATCAATATTTATATTAGAACCTGCTGGCGAGAAGATGTCGCCTTTGCCAAATCCTTTTCCATTTTCGGTATCGAAAGTATCATTCACCAAATACGTTACTTTTTTTAAATTTTTAGCATTTGAGATTGTCCATGTATTATCATCAATCTTTTTTACATTTAATAATTCTCCTTTTTTGTCATACGCTTTTAGATTTTCGACATATTTTCCATAGTTGTCTTCTGAATAAGTTCCAGGAACCATTTTTGGAATGTTAAAGTTAATTTCGTTGGTTGAAATTGAAGGTGCTTCTAAAGTAACCATTACTTTATCGTCTTTTATTTCTTTGAGGTTAATAGCGACTTGAATCTCTTGAGGCGAAATTTTATTTGATATACTGGTCGTTTTACAACTAAATAAAAATGAAGCTATTGTTAGGCTAAAAAATATTTTTTTCATGTGATTTTTTATATTTTGAATGAGACTTATGATTGCTCTTTTTGTTACAACTATTTTTTAAATGATTTTATGAATGTTAAATAGCATTATTTCAAAAATAAAAAAAACTCCTGATTTTCAGGAGTCTAAATTTTAATCTAATTTATTTTTTATATAATATTTGCCATCTAAGTCTTCATCAAAATCATCAATTTTAGCTGGTTTTGGTTTGGGTTTATTAGCAAGTGCCTTCTTTTTCCACATTTCAAATTTTTCAAGAGGCATTTTCTTTTTCATGATTTCTAACACCTCTTTTTCGGATAAGCCAAATTCTTTCTTTATAATTTCAAAAGGATTTCTTTCTTCTAAGGCAAACGTAAAAAGTTTCTCAGTTTCTTCCCAGCTTAATTCTTTGTGATTACTCTTTTTCATTATGTGAAAATTAATTCAAGATAAAAGTATTAATATATTTAATTCAAATATATATTAATATTAATAAAAAAAAAAATAGTTTTAATAAAATGAGATTATTTTTACGTTTTTTTAATAAATGCTGTTTTTAGAATGACTTTTCACCTATTTATTTGATTTATAGCCGTTTTATTACTCTTAGTCGATCTAGTGTTTTTTTTATCCAACTATTCGGAATGTCAAATTGATTCTACCGCCTATTGGTTTTGAGGTTTTTGGTATTTGATGTTTCCAAAAATGCTGAGTAGCTCCTCGCATTATCAATAAACTTCCGTGTTCTAGAACAATATTTTTTTTCTGGTTTTTATCTAAATTATGCTTCAACTGAAAAGTGCGTTCAGTACCAAAACTAAGTGAGGCAATTACAGGATTGGTTCCTAATTCCTTTTCGTTGTCCGCATGCCAACCATTGCTATCTTTTCCGTCACGATAATAATTTAGTAAAACGATATTAAAAAGGGTGTTGGTAACTTGTTCTACCTGCGTTTTTATTTTTTGCAAAAGAGGATTCCAAAGATGCGGTTGCATTTTTATATTCGAATAGGAATATGACTTTCCTTCATTTCCGAATAAAGCCGTTAATCGTGGTTGCGGATGAATTTTTCCAAAAACTCGAATCGCATCTTGTTGCCATGGAATTTCGTTGATGAGTAGTTCAAAAATAATATCAGCTTCCTTTTTGTCAAAAAAATCAGGATAATAGATTATCTCTGCATCTGGTAAATTTAAATTTATTGGTTCTGATACGAAAAGTGAATTCATACTATATCGGTATTATACTCGGAAAAACTGGACTGTTTTAAATTTATAAATGGGATAAAAAGACGATTTTGCAGCCAATTGAAAAAAGTTTAAACGACTTCTATTTTAATTTGCTAAAATCAATGCAACCAATGAACTAATCAGCGACAAAATAATCAACGACTTCGATAGTGTTTGGCTAAATAATAAATATTAACTCCTACTACAAAGGTATTTGTCACTATTATAGGTATCGACATTGATAAGAGCATACCATAAACAATGAATAAAAGACCACCAATTGAATTTATGATTCGCAACCTAATCATGTTTTTCATTAAAAATGAAACCATGATTACTATTGAAGCCAAATAACCTATATATTCTGTAAGTACGACGATATTCATGACTATTTTTTTTAAACTATAAACTATCTGTAATATTATTACCCAAATCACTCAAATGCAAACGAAGCGCATTGACAGAAATGCTAATTTCCCAAAATGAAATTCCCAATGAAATCATTAGACTTAACAGGCTTAATCCGAAAAAGTACAAACTTACAATAGGTTGCTCTATAAATAACAAAAGCATGGTAAAAACTGATAAAAATAAACTCAAAACTCCAGCCATCTGCATATAACGTATCAGTGTTAATCGCAAGTTTAGGTTTTTTATTTCTAATAGTATGAGTCTATTTTCTTTCTCTTTATACACTTTTTTTAGTCCTCTAATGATGCTAGCAATGGTTAGAAATCGGTTGGTATAAGCTAATAAAATTAGTGAGGTAGCAGAGAAAAGTAGGGCTGGAGTTTCTATATGAAGCGTCATCTGTTGTTTTTTTAAATAAGAATTCAAAGTTCACTTTTTTTATTCAAAAACAGTCTTAAATCAATAGAAAAAACCTGCAAATTTTCACTTGCAGGTCTCAGTTCCCCTCCTTCGGAGGGGTTAGGGGAGGATTATTTGATCAATTCAAAACTTCTTTTTACAAAGGCGGTCAGTTCTTCGCCTTTCAATAGATTTTGAGATAATTTAGCCAAATCTAAGGCTTGTTTTACTAAGTTTTCTTGAACTGATTTGTCTTGGCTGTTCAATATAGAAGTTGCCAAATCAGAGTTAGTATTGACTACTAAATTATACATTTCGGGCATATTTCCCATTCCGAACATACCGCCACCGCCTGATTGACTCATTTCTTTCATTCGTCGCATGAATTCAGGTTGGGTGATAATAAACGGCGAAGCAGTACTATCCAAAGCTTCTAATTGAACTGTATACGCTTTAGGAACATATGTTTCTAACGAAGTTTTTAGACTTTCTTTTTCATCGTCAGATAATTTAGAAATCGAAGTTTCTTCTTTTTTGATTAAGTTATCAATATGGTCAGAATCTACGCGAACAAAGGTAATGTCTTTGTTATCACCTTCAATTTTTTGAATTAAATGAGAGATAATAGGCGAGTCTAACAACAATACTTCATAGCCTTTTTCTTTGGCGATTTCTATATATGAGTGCTGTGCTTCTTTATTTCCGGCATATAAAACAACCAGTTTTCCGTCTTTATCGGTTTGCTTTTCTTTTAATTTTTCTTTAATTTCATCCAAAGTAAAGTAGGTGTCATCTACTGTTGGATACAAAACGAATGCCCCTGCTTTTTCATAGAATTTTTCTTCCGAAAGCATTCCGTATTCCAAGACGATTTTTATATCGTTCCATTTTTGCTCAAAATCGGCTCTGTTCTCGGTAAATAAACTTTTTAGTTTATCGGCAACTTTTCGGGTGATATAGTTCGATATTTTCTTAACTGCTCCATCCGCTTGTAATCCTGAACGAGAAACATTCAAAGGAATATCTGGAGAATCAACAACACCACGAAGCATCATCAAAAATTCAGGAACAATTCCTTCTACATTATCAGTTACATATACTTGATTTTGGTAAAGCTGAATTTTATCTTTTTGAATTTGCAAGTCGGAACCTAATTTTGGAAAATATAAAATCCCAGTAAGGTTAAACGGATAATCAACATTCAAATGAATATGAAACAATGGTTCTTCAAACTGCATTGGATACATTTCACGGTAGAAATCTTTGTAATCCACATCCGTTAATTCAGTAGGTTGTTTGGTCCAAGCTGGATTAGGATTATTAACAATATTGTCAATTTCTATTGTTTCGTTAACATAATCCTCGGGAGCATCATCAGGTTTAGGTAGGGTTTCTTTTTTTGTTCCAAATTTAATTGGAATCGGCATGAACTTATTGTATTTGTTGAGTAAGCCTGAAATTTTAGAATCTTCTAGAAATTCTAAAGAATCTTCTGCAATATGAAGGATAATTTCAGTACCACGATCGGTTTTGTCAGCGGGTTCTAAAGTAAATTCAGGACTTCCATCACAAGTCCAGTGAGCTGCTGGTTCCTCTTTATAAGATTTTGTAATAAGTTCTACTTTTTCGGCCACCATAAAGGCGGAATAAAAACCCAAACCAAAATGTCCGATAATTCCAGAATCTTTTGCAGAATCTTTGTATTTGTCTAAAAATTCTTCAGCTCCTGAAAAGGCTACTTGATTAATGTATTTCTCTACCTCATCAGCTGTCATTCCCAAGCCTTGGTCGATGATGTGAATTTTTTTTCCTTCTTTGTCAATTTTAACTTCAATAATTGGGGAACCATATTCAACTTTGGCTTCGCCAATACTGGTAAGGTGTTTTAATTTTAAAGTCGCATCGGTACCATTTGAAATCAATTCACGCAAGAAAATTTCGTGATCGCTGTATAGGAACTTTTTGATTAATGGGAAGATGTTTTCTACTGAAACATTTATTTTTCCTGTTGCCATATTTATTTTATTTTTGGAGTTATACAATTGTCTTTTTTAAGTAGTCAAATAGAATACCAATTGCATCAAAAGTGACAAAATGGCGTAACTGTTAATTTTGAAAAAAAAAAATCTAATTTTAAAACAATTTAGATTTTTAGCATCGTATCTTTGCATAAGTTTAATCTTAAAAACCCTTGAAGAATGAAAAAACTACTTTTATTTGGATTACTTGTATTTATGGTATCCTGTAAGACAAAATCCGTTACCGGTACTAAATTAGATCAAAAAGCAGAACGTGCAATTAAAGGAAATTTTACCGTTATGTCTGTGACATATCCTGGTTCAGAATACATTAAAGTCAACTCATTTGATATTGCAGATTCCAAATGTTTTGAAGGAAGCACCTGGAAATTTATTTCGAATAACAACAAAGGTAATATGGCTTTGACCAGTGCAAATTGTGCTGCATTTAGTTCTCCAATCACTTGGTTTGTCAACAAACAAGGACAATTTATTTTGAAAGTTTTAGATGCAGGCGAAAAAGCTAAAAAAGTAAGAAGTGGTTATGTTTTGACTTTAGCCAATCAAACAGAAACTTCCTTTCAATTAATTGACAAAATAAATGTTGGAAATAAACCAACAGATGTAATTTATCAATTTAACAAAACAAGCAAATAATTTAATAAATCTATAGAAATGAAAAATTTTACCATAATTACTTTGGCTTTCATCCTCTCGATGGGATTGGTTTTTACAAGTTGTGAATCATTAAAAAACACTAATAACACTCAAAAAGGTGCTGGAATAGGTGCTGTTACAGGCGCAGTTATTGGAGGTGTTCTAGGGAACAATTTAGGAAAAGGTGGGAAAGGTGCTTTGGGAGCGGTACTTGGTGGAGCAATTGGTGGAGTAGCTGGTGGTGTTATAGGCAACAAAATGGACAAACAAGCCAGACAAATTGACGAAGCACTTCCTGGAGCAGAAGTGGAAAGAGTTGGAGAAGGAATTAAATTAGTTTTAAACGAAAATGCAGTTCGTTTTGAGACCAATAAGTCAACTTTGACAGCTACTGCCAAAGCAAATTTAGACAAACTAATTCCCGTTTTTAAAGAATATGCGGATACCAATATCACCATTTTTGGTTATACTGACAGCACAGGTTCTGCTGATTATAACTTGAAACTTTCGGGGGAAAGAGCTACATCGGTTAAAAACTATTTAGTGGCGAAAGGGCTTGTAATTGGACGATTTAATGTTTCTGGATTAGGTATTGCTGATCCCATAGCATCTAACGATACTCCAGAAGGAAGAAGTAAAAATCGTCGTGTTGAATTTGCAATTACTGCAAACGAAAAAATGCTAGAAGAGGCTAAAAAAGAATCTGCAAAATAAAAAGCGGAAGAATTAAATAGGCTTAAAAAGGCTGTTTCACTTTGAAACAGCCTTTTTTGATTTTATATCTAACTTAAAGATTGTAAATTTGATTTTTTAAATTCCCATCATGCTTGAACTTGACTCTATTTTCTTTACATACATTGACAATCCGGTAATTAAAAATGTCAGTTTTTCAGTTTCAAAAGGCAATAATGTTGCCATCATTGGAGAAAGTGGTTCTGGAAAAAGTACTTTATTAAAATTGATTTATGGTTTGTATGATTTAAATCAAGGAGAGATTCGATATAATGATAAATTGATTCTAGGTCCAAAATATAACCTAATTCCAGGTGAGGATTGTGTTAAATATTTAGCCCAAGATTTTGATTTGATGCCTTATATTTCGGTAGAAGAAAATGTGGGTAAATTTTTGTCTAATATTTATAAAGACATTAAAAAAGCCCGAGTTGCTGAACTTTTGGAACTTGTCGAAATGACCGAATTTGCAAAAGTAAAAGCGAAAAACCTCAGTGGAGGGCAGCAACAACGAGTGGCTTTAGCGAGAGTTTTAGCCTTAGAACCTGAAATACTTTTGTTGGACGAACCTTTTAGCCAAATTGATTCCTTCCGAAAAAATAAATTACGAAGAAATATATTTTCTTATTTAAAAGAAAAACAAATTAGTTGTATTGTTGCAACTCATGATAGTATTGAAGCTCTGTCTTTTTCGGATGAAACTATTGTCATTAAAAATGGAAAAATAGTAGTAAAAGACACCCCAAAGAAGTTGTTTACTGATCCTTTGAACTCATACGTAGCCTCACTTTTTGGCGAGGTTAATCAAATCCCTACTAGTTGGCTGTATCCATTAAATTCGAATGCTGAAACTCTTCTAATTTATCCACACCAACTTAGGATTGTAGAAAATTCAAAGTTAGCTGTTACCGTAAGACACTCTTATTTTAAAGGAAGTCACTATTTGATTGAATCTGTTTTTAAAAATGAAACTGTTTTTTTTGACGCTACTTCTGATTTGCAAATAGGAAAAAAAGTGTGTCTAAATTTATTGGATTGATTTTTTATCTAAAAAAGAGTTTTTCTAAAATATAAATAGAATTTTGCTATTTCATTTTTAAAAGATGTTTAGCTTTACAATACTATTTTCTAATTAAAAATAAATATTATGTACCATTCTAAAATTGCAGGACTGGGTTTTTATGTCCCTGAGAATGTCGTAACCAACGATGATTTGTCTAAAATAATGGATACCAATGACGCATGGATTCAAGAACGAACTGGAATTCAGGAGCGAAGACACATTATCCGAAATGAAGATACTACAACCACTATGGGCGTTAAGGCAGCTCAGATTGCTATTGAACGTTCAGGGATTACTAAGGATGATATCGATTTTATTGTTTTTGCGACATTAAGTCCTGATTACTATTTTCCTGGTCCAGGAGTATTAGTACAACGCGATTTAGGATTAAAGCCTATTGGAGCATTGGATGTTAGAAATCAATGTTCTGGTTTTGTGTATGCCATTTCGGTAGCTGACCAATATATCAAAACCGGAATGTATAAAAATATTTTAGTGATTGGATCTGAGGTACATTCTACAGGATTGGATATGACAGATCGTGGACGAGGTGTCTCGGTAATTTTTGGTGATGGGGCAGGAGCGGCCGTTTTGAGTCGGGAAGAAGATTTGACAAAAGGAATTTTATCAACTCATTTGCATTCAGAAGGGCAACATGCCGAAGAATTAGTTTTGAAAGCTCCCGGAATGGGAGGACGCTGGGTTACTGATATTATGGAAGATAAAGACCCCAATGATGATAGTTATTATCCTTATATGAACGGTCAATTTGTTTTTAAAAATGCTGTTGTCCGTTTTGCAGAAGTAATTCACGAAGGATTACAAGCTAATAATTTGCAAGTTTCGGATATTGATATGTTAATTCCGCATCAGGCCAATTTGAGAATCTCTCAATACATTCAGAAAAAATTTGAATTGTCAGACGATCAAGTTTTTAGTAATATTCAAAAATATGGCAATACGACAGCAGCTTCTATTCCAATTGCTTTAACCGAAGCTTGGGAACAAGGTAAAATAAAATCAGGTGATACCGTTGTTTTAGCTGCGTTCGGAAGTGGATTTACTTGGGGAAGTGTCATTATTAAATGGTAAATCATTCCAAAATGTTTTAAAAAAAAGAAGCTTTTATAAAACTTCTGGTTTTTACATTTCAGAAAAAGCTATAGCATTCCTCCACTTCCTTGAGTTTCGTTTGAATCTCTTTCTTTTCTTTGAATGGCCTTGTTTTTACCACTTCCAAAACGATAACTAAAGCCAATATAAGCGGTTTGACTCTCGCGGTTAAATTGTCCTTGTCTTTTAATTGGTTTATCTCCGTCGAATGCAAAATACATAGAATTAAAAACATCACTAATTCGGAACGTGATAGTGCCATCACCTTTTAGTATATTTTGGCTAGCTCCCATATCTATTTTCCACATAGGCTTCCTCACAAATTGCAGTCTTAAATCGCGTCCTCGATATAAACCAGACAATTGAAAACGCAAGTTTTTATTCACTTTAAAAGTGTTGTTCATTCGAGCATTAAAAACAGTAACATCAACGGATAATGGTTCGTTAGCAACTACGCCATTTACCTTTTTAGAATACACATCGGCACTAATATTTGAACTGAGCCACTTTGTAAATTGTAGATTTCCTGACACCTCAAATCCATAGGCATTATTGTCGACTAAATTGTCATACGATAATATTAATTTTTCACTATTTGTTGGGCTTTCAAATATAATTCTTGTTATTTCTTTGTAAATTTTTCGGTAAAAAACACCTGTTGTTATCGAACCCATTTTTATTTTTCGGGTGTAATTGAACTCGAATGAATTGGTAAACTGAGGTACTAACGCTGGATTTCCTTCTGAGTCAATTTGAGGCGTACTCCATTCTCTTATAGGATTTAATTGTGCTAAACTGGGTCTATCCACTCGTCTGGAGGCACTCAAATTAAAAGAGTTTTTATCGCTTGAAGCATAATTGATAAAGACAGATGGATATAACGTAAAAAAATTATCTTCAATATTAGTATCATTCTCGCCTGATTTTTTGAAAACAGCTAAGGCATTAAATTTTTCAAAACGAGTACCCGCTTGAAGACTCCATTTTCCTATTTGTTTAGTGAATGTTGAATAGGCTGAATAGATGTTTCTTTCATATTCAAAGTTTGAATTGTAAGTATTGTCTAATAAAAACAGGTTTTTAGTTTTTTCTATTCTGCTCTCTAGTCCCAATTCCATTTTGGTAGTTTGAGTTAAAGGGTTTGCATAATCTAAATTGATTAGTGTATTATTTCCAGCATTGGTAATATCATTTTTTGCAGGAGTATTAAAATTGGCATTTTCTTCATTATCCTCATTGTTATAATTAATTTCTAATTCTAAATTATGACCTTCTTTTTTGAAATTGGTTTTGTAATCAAAATTATAAGTTTGGTTATAATTGTTGGTTTTGTTGTCAAATAATTGAATAATATCTTCCACATCAGGATCTGCAAAATCTACAATTGTTTTGGAATCCCCTTTTCCATTAAAGATATTTTGATTGGTATAAAAAGACAATGTATTTTTATCATTCCAATAGTAATCAAACCCTATTTTGGCTAAATGGGAAGTGTCATTATCTGAAAATCTAAAAATCTGAGAATCTTCCTTGCCAATTTCTAAGGTGTTTACAAATCCTCGATTTGATTGTTTGCCTGTATTTAGACCATAGTTGCCAAAAAAATTAAACTTTCCTGATCGATAATTCATATCAAAAGAAGAATTTAATTTAGGAGTGATTCCAAAGGTAATCCCATTATTGACACTTCCGTTAAACCCAATTTTAGTGTTTTTGTTTAATACAATATTAATCATCCCGCTCATTCCCTCGGGATTATATTTTGCCGACGGGTTGGTGATAAGCTCTATTTGTTTGATAGATGCCGATGGAATTTGTTGCAATAATTGAGAAGCTTCAATGGTGGTGGGTTTACCGTCAATTAGAATTCGAACATTAGAATTGCCTCTTAGGCTGATTTCGTTGGTCTGCGGGTCGACACTCACCGAAGGAATATTGTTCATGATTTCTCCTGCTGTAGCCCCAGCCGAAATTAAATCTTTGCCAACATTAATAATTTTTCGATCTATTTTTTGTTCGACTATTGATTTTTCTCGAACCACTTCAACACCCTCTAATTGAACTGAATTTTCTTCTAAGGCTATTGTGTTTAAGTCAAAATTTTTATCCTCGGCTGTCAAATTTACTGATTTCAAAATCGTTTTATATCCTATGAATTGAATTTCGACAGCATATTTTTTGAATTCTAAATTTTTGATTGCGAATGTGCCTTTTTCAGAGGTTATGCCACCATTTACAATTTTGTTTTCGTTTTTTACAACAATATTCACATAAGGCAGAGGCTCTTTGGTTTTAGAATCAATTACCTTACCTTGTATTATACCCGTTAGTTCTTTTAGGGTTATAGTCGTTGAATTTTGAGCTATTGTTGAAAGTGTTAATCCGAAGGTGAATATCAGAATTAGATAGGATTTCATGTAAACGTATTTGAAATTAATATTGAAGTTAACTTAAAAAAAAATCAATTGAAAGTAAGTAGACATAACTATATTGAAAATGTTACACAAATTTAATTTTTATTTTCTGTAAATTGTTACAAAAAGCAACAAATTGGAGGAATAGCGGTTGGAAATATATATTCATATCATTTTAAGATTGATTCAATATGATTACATTTGCACCCTCAAAATAAATATAAAATGACAGTATCTCAGTTGCTCAAACCTGCTATCGAAAAAGCTATTCAAACTTTATTTGAAGTTTCAATTGATAAAATTGAATTTCAAGCGACACGTAAGGAATTTGAAGGTGATATTACCATGGTTATTTTTCCATTATTAAAAGTGATAAAGAGTAATCCTGTAGAATTAGGAAATAAAATTGGTGCGTATTTAGTCGAAAATGTATCCGAAGTATCACGATTTAATGTGGTTTCTGGATTTTTGAATATTGTAATTTCGGATAGTTATTACTTGAATTTTTTTAATAAAATTAAGGATGAGAAAAGATTTGGTTTTGTTTCTCCTACTAAAGAAAGTAAAGCAATAATGGTCGAATATTCCTCGCCAAACACTAATAAACCACTACATTTAGGTCATGTTCGAAATAATCTTTTGGGATATTCTGTTGCTGAAATTATTAAAGCTTCCGGCAAGAAAGTTTATAAAACCCAAATTATCAACGATCGCGGAATCCATATTTGTAAGTCGATGTTGGCTTGGCAGAAATTTGGAAACGCAGCGACACCCGAAAGCACAGGTTTAAAAGGAGATAAATTAGTGGGGAATTATTATGTTGCCTTTGACAAAGCCTACAAAGAACAAATCAACAATTTGATTGCTCAAGGTAAAACCGAAGAGGAATCCAAAAAACAAGCTCCAATTATTATTGAAGCTCAAGAAATGCTATTAAAATGGGAAGCTGGTGATGCTGATGTAATTGCGCTTTGGAAAACCATGAACCAATGGGTTTATAATGGTTTTGCTACAACGTACAAAAATCTAGGCGTTGATTTTGATAGTTATTATTACGAAAGTAATACCTATCTACTCGGAAAAGATGTTGTACAAATTGGACTTGATAAAGGCGTTTTCGAAAAAGATGCTGACGGTTCAGTTTGGATTGATTTGACCGACGAAGGTCTAGACAGAAAAATTGTGTTGCGCTCTGACGGAACAGCGGTTTATATGACACAAGATATTGGAACAGCTATTCAACGCGTTAAAGATTTTCCAGATGTTGGTGGAATGGTTTACACGGTGGGTAACGAACAAGATTATCATTTTAAAGTCTTGTTTTTGATATTAAAAAAATTAGGATTTAAATGGTCAAAAAATCTATATCATTTGTCGTATGGCATGGTAGAATTGCCTTCTGGAAAAATGAAATCACGTGAAGGAACTGTGGTCGATGCAGATGATTTAATGAATGAAATGACCGAAACAGCTCAAAAAATAGCCGAAGAATTAGGGAAGTTAGACGGTTATTCTTCCGATGAAAAAGCTAAATTATATAAAACTATCGGATTGGGTGCTTTGAAATATTATATGTTAAAGGTAGATCCAAAAAAGCAAATGATGTTCAATCCTGAAGAATCAGTTGATTTTGCTGGTAACACAGGACCATTTATCCAATATACCTATGCCAGAATCCAATCGATAATTCGCAAAGCAAACTTTGATTATGATGTTACATCGAGCCTAGTCGAGATGCACGAAAAAGAAAAAGAATTAGTAAAACAAATCGAACTCTTTCCAGAAGTAATTCAAAACGCTGCCCAACATCATAGCCCTGCATTAGTAGCTAATTACACTTATGATTTGGTAAGAGAATACAATTCGTTTTACCAAGCTGTCTCCATTTTGGGTGAGGAAGATTCGAATAAAAAAGTCTTTAGAGTACAGCTTTCTAAAAAAGTAGCAGATGTTATTGCTTTGGCATTTCAATTATTAGGAATTGATGTTCCAGAAAGGATGTAAGATTGACTCTCAAAAGCTGAGTAAATAGTGTAGCTTTCTAACTTTATATTATATTTGCAATTCATTAAAAACAGAATCATGTTCGATAATTTAAGCGAAAAATTAGATAAAGCCTTTCATATCCTTAAAGGTCACGGAAAAATAACAGAAGTTAATGTGGCAGACACATTAAAAGAAGTGCGTCGTGCTTTGCTAGATGCCGATGTTAACTTTAAAATAGCTAAAGATTTTACCACCAAAGTAAAAGAAAAAGCAATTGGTCAAAATGTATTAACTACACTCCAGCCTGGACAATTATTAGTGAAATTAGTTAAAGACGAATTGACCGAATTAATGGGTGGCGATGTGGCAGGTGTCAATCTCTCGGGTAATCCAACCGTTATTTTAATGTCGGGATTACAAGGTTCTGGAAAAACTACTTTTTCTGGAAAATTGGTGAATTATCTTCAAACCAAAAAGAATAAAAAACCACTTTTAGTGGCTTGTGATATTTATCGTCCTGCGGCAATCCAGCAGTTGTATGTTGTTGGAGATTCAATAGCCGTTGAGGTATATTCTGAACCAGAAAATAAAAACCCGGTCGAAATTGCACAAAATGCTATCAAGCACGCTAAAGCCAATGGATTTAATGTGGTGATTGTCGATACAGCGGGTCGTTTGGCTGTTGATGAAGCTATGATGACCGAAATTGCCAATGTTCATAAAGCCATTCAGCCACAAGAAACTTTATTTGTTGTGGATGCTATGACGGGTCAAGATGCCGTAAATACTGCAAAAGCTTTTAATGATATATTAAATTTTGACGGAGTTATTTTAACCAAATTAGATGGTGATACCCGAGGTGGAGCGGCACTTTCTATAAAATCGGTGGTCAATAAACCGATCAAATTTGTAGGTACAGGCGAAAAAATGGAAGCCATTGATGTGTTCTATCCATCGCGTATGGCAGAGCGAATCTTAGGAATGGGAGACGTCGTTTCTTTGGTAGAAAGAGCACAAGAAAATTATGATGAAGAAGAGGCTAGAAAGATTCAAAAGAAAATCGCTAAGAACGAATTTGGTTTTGACGATTTTCTATCTCAAATTCAGCAAGTAAAGAAAATGGGGAGTATGAAAGACTTGGTCGGAATGATACCCGGCGCTTCTAAAGCGATGAAAGATGTTGATTTTGAACAAGATACTTTTAAGCATATTGAAGCTATTATCCATTCGATGACTCCAAAAGAGAGAACAAAACCTGCTATAATTGATGTTAAGAGAAAAAACAGAATTGCTAAAGGTTCAGGGACAAAAATAGAGCAGGTCAACCAACTCATGAAGCAGTTTGACCAAATGAGTAAAGTCATGAAAATGATGCAAGGACCAGGGGGTAAGAATATGTTGAAGATGATGGGGAATATGAAAGGAATGCCAGGAGGAATGCCAGGAATGAAATAAAATATTTGTTTCAAGTTTAAGGTTTCAAGTTGTTGAACCTGAAACTTTAGACTTTAAACTTTAAACTTTTAAAAATGCAACTATTAGACGGAAAAAAAACATCAGAAGATATTAAAAGTGAGATTGCTCTTGAAGTACAAAAAATGAAAGCTGAAGGAAAGAAAGTGCCTCATTTGGCAGCTGTTATTGTGGGTACTAATGGTGCTAGTTTAACGTATGTTGGCAGTAAAGTGCGTTCATGTGAACAAATTGGTTTTGAATCTACTTTGATAAGCTTGCCCGAAGATATTACTGAGGAAGCCTTACTGAATAAAATTAATGATTTAAACCAAGATGCTAATTTAGACGGATTTATAGTTCAGTTGCCTTTGCCAAATCATATCGACGAACATAAAATTTTGATGGCAATTGATCCTGATAAAGATGTTGATGGTTTTCATCCTGCCAACTTTGGAAAAATGGCATTGGAAATGGAAACTTTTTTGCCGGCAACTCCTTATGGAATCATGGAATTATTAGAACGGTACAAAGTAGAAACTGCAGGAAAACATACTGTAGTTATTGGTCGTAGTCACATTGTAGGTCGTCCAATGAGTATTTTGATGAGTCGCAAAGGGTATCCTGGAGATTCAACTGTAACCTTGACACATAGCCGAACCAAAAACATAGAGGAATACACCAAAAACGCCGATATTATCATCACAGCTCTTGGCGTTCCAAATTACTTAAAAGCCGACATGGTTAAGGATGGTGTTGTGGTTATCGACGTGGGTATTACTAGAGTAGAAGACGCTTCACACCCAAAAGGATACGTAATTACAGGCGATGTTGATTTTGATGAAGTAAGTAAAAAATCCTCTTTCATCACTCCAGTTCCGGGTGGAGTAGGACCAATGACTATCGCCATGTTGTTGAAAAATACGCTTTTGGCACGGAAAATTAGAATGAAAAATTAGAAGGCTTAAATAATAGAAATCGCAAAACCCGAAATAAAAATTTCGGGTTTTGCTTTTTGTAAATTTTTATCTAATACTCCCCTCTTTTTTTAAATCTCGGATCATCTCTCTTTATAAATTCTGTTTTGCGTTTTACGGGTTCGGTTTTCGGTTTCTCAAAACTCGCTTCCTCGGTTTTGCTCGATGGCTCAATGAGTTGGTTGAGTTCTGTAATTTCAGCATCTGTCAAATCACGAAATCGCCCTACAGGAACATCTAACGAAATATTGATAATACGAATTCGTTTCAAAGCCGTAACTTCATAGCCTAGATACTCACACATTCTTCGAATTTGGCGGTTTAGACCTTGGGTCAAAATGATTTTAAAAGTGGTAGAACTGATTTTTTCGACCTTGCATTTTCGGGTAATGGTGTCCAAAATAGGTACGCCATTGCTCATTTTTTCGATAAAACGATCCGTAATAAGTTTGTTGACCGTTACAGTATATTCTTTTTCGTGGTTGTTTCGGGCTCGAAGAATTTTATTGACAATGTCGCCGTCATTGGTCATAAAAATCAAACCTTCACTAGCTTTATCCAATCGTCCAATAGGGAAAATACGTTTGGGGTAATTGATATAATCTACGATATTATTTCGAACCTCTAAGTTGGTAGTACATTCGATTCCCACTGGTTTGTTGAAAGCTAAATAAACTGGTTTTTCGTTTTTTTCTCGAATGAGTTTTCCATCAATACGTACTTCATCATTAGGTGAAACTTTGGTGCCTAATTCGGGTACTATTCCATTAATGGTAACACGACCTTCTTCGATGAACTTGTCGGCTTCTCGGCGAGAGCAATAGCCAGTTTCCCCTATGAATTTGTTGAGTCGTTTTAGATTTTCTTCCATATTGCAAAAGTAGCACAAAATTGTTTAATGCTTTAGGCTTGTTTTGGTTTGTTTGAATATTGAAGAAAAGAGAACGGTAACTTTATAATCTAACAGAGTTATTCAGAATGAAATAAAAATTGAGAGATTTTTTTATACAAATCAGCATCGTGCATGCTATGGTCTAAACCTTTTGTTTCAATAAAAATTGAGTCTTTCCAGGCATTTGCAATTTTTCTGGCTTCGCCAATATTAACAGTACCATCATCAAAATCGTGAGCAATTAGTCCATTAACATCAATTTTTGAAGCAAAGTAACTTGCAGAAAAAAAACTTAAACTAGATCTTAATATTTTTCGATATTGTAATTCTAAGCCTTTTACAACGGTGGAATTTAAACTTAATAATTTAAAATAATTTTCTAATATAATTTTAAAATCACTCGGTGATCCTAAGCTTATTATCTTTTTAATAGCATTATTTTTATAAAAATACTGGTAAAACAAACAGCTAATTCCGCCTAATGAATGCCCAACAAGGAATTGTGGATTGTATTTTTGAGCCACTATATTGATAAAAGCAGCGTATTTTGGTATGTCAAAAGTGTTGCCAGTAGAGAGTCCATGAGCTGGACCATCTACTGCAATAATGGTACATCCTTTTTCTTGTAAAAAAGGCAACAATTTTTCCCAACGCAAACTATTACTTTCCCAACCGTGAGCCAATAAAACTGTAGTTTCGTTCCCTTTCCAAACATAGGATTTGAATCGTTGACCTCTAAACACAAAACTATCAATTTCAGCTTTTTGCATGAAATCAGGAAGATTATCTATCGATAACCGCCCTTTTTTCGGTTCGCTAAATAGACCAAAAGCAAAAGCAATGGCAATTTTAGGCAAAAAAAAGCTTAGGAGATTAATAAAAAAACCAATGGTTTTTACACGAACGAAATAGAGTTTCTTTTTCATAATAAAAAAAGTCCCAATAAATATCGGGACTTAAATTAGATTAAAATTTAGAAAACATTTTTTCCATTTTCTCTTTTTCTTCGTTAGCCAAAACGCTGTCGACTAATATTCTGCCTGAATGCTCATCAGTGATTATTTTTTTTCTAGCAGCAATCTCAACTTGTGTTTGCGGAGGAATAGTGAAGAAAGAACCAGCTGATGCACCTCTTTCTATAGAAACTACTGCTAAACCATTACGAACACTATTTCTAATTCTTAAATACGCTTTCAGTAATCTTTCTTCGATTAGGCTTTGATATTCTAATGATTTTTCAGATAAAAAAGATTCTTCTTTTTCAGTTTCCGCCATAATAGCGTTTAGTTCTGATTTTTTATGTTTTAAGTGATTCGATTTAGTATCTAATCGCTCTTTTGATTGCGCAATAATTTCTTTTTTATGTTCCATCGAAGCTTTCATTTCTTTGATTTGCTTCTCGGCCAATTGAATTTCTAATTCTTGAAATTCTACTTCTTTTGTTAAAGAGTTGAACTCTCTATTGTTACGAACAGTATCTTGTTGTTTTGTATATCTTTTAATGGCCTCTTTGTGCTCATCAATAGCATTTTTTCTAGTTTTAATCAGTTCTTCGATAGTTTCAAGTTCAGTTCTTAATTTTTCTGAACGAGTACTTAATCCCGTAACTTCATCTTCTAAGTCTTCTACCTCAAGAGGAAGTTCACCTCTCACATTTCTAATTTCATCAATTCTAGAGTCGATTAATTGTAAATCGTAAATTGCTCTTAATTTGTCTTCAACACTCAATTCTTTTGTAGTCGCCATATTCTATGTCTATAAGTACTTAACTGGATTTGTATTTTCTTCTGATAAAATGATCTTGCCTATCGGAAAGGCAGGTGCAAAATTAGGGATTTTTTTCATAAGAAAATCAACAATATAATTTTTTGTATAGCGTTCACTTTCAAAATGTCCAATATCGGCTAAAAGTAGTTGGTTTTCAGCTTCATAAAATTGATGATACTTCAAATCTGCTGTCAAAAACACGTCGGCTTGGGCTTGAATTGAGTTTTTTATGGCAAAACTTCCCGAGCCACCAAGTACTGCTACCTTCTTTATGGACTTATTTAAAAAAGTAGAATGTCGAATACTTTCACTTTGCATTTTATCTTTTACAAAACACAGAAAATCTTTTTCGCTCATTGGAACAGGCAATTCGCCAATCATTCCTAATCCTATATTTTGATTTTCATTTTTTAAATCATAAATTTCGTAAGCCACTTCTTCATAAATATGATTGTTGAAAAGGGCTTTTAAAATTTTATTTTCAAGATGTTTTTCGAAAGTAACTTCAATTTTAATTTCTTCGCTTTCCACAAATTCAAAACGTTCACCTATTTCGGGATTACTGTGTTCGTTTCCCATATACGTGCCTATGCCTTTGGAATTGAAACTACAATTTTCATAGTTGCCTATATTTCCAGCTCCTGACTCAAATAAGGCATTTCGAAGTGTTTCAGCATTATCAAAAGTGGTATAAGTTATTAATTTTCTGATGAAATTTTGCTTAGGAATTAGGATTTTAGTGTTGGTTAAACCCAAAGCATCACAAAATATTTTATTCACGCCATCTTGGTGATTGTCAAAAGCGGTGTGAACGGCATAAATGGCAATATCATTTTTTATGGCTTTTATGACTGCTCTTTCCACATAGTTTTTGCCAGTAATTTTTTTCAATCCCGAAAATAAAATAGGATGAAAACAAACGACCAAATTGCATTTTTTTGAAATAGCTTCGTCAATGACACTCTCTAAAGCATCGTGACAAACCAAAACACCTGTTGCTTCCAAGTCTTGATTGCCAACCAATAAACCCACATTGTCAAAATCTTCGGCATAGGCGAGTGGCGCCATTTCTTCGAGTACGGAAATTATTTCTTTAATTTTCATCACAGATTATTTATTGTTTTGATTTATTAATGTTGTTTTAATATTTCCCCCATAAAGTGCTCCGATGAGTAAATTCAAAATTAGATTATAGGTCAAAATACTAAATATTAATGGGACAAAATGACTTGATTTATTAATTTCTAAAATAAAAACACTTATAATTAATGGGATTAGCCACCAAAGTAAAACAAAAATATTTCCTATAATAAAGAAGGATTGTTTTTTGTCAATAATATATTTTTTAGCATAATTGTCAAGATAATTTGACAGAAATAAAATTCCTCCAATCTGTAAAAGAATAAAAATAATTGTTTTCAAGGTAAAAACCTTGGCTATTATAGAATGTATAGTATCTTCAATTAATAGACCTCCTATTAAAAAGGCAAAAGGAATAAAATAGGCAAATGCAAAAAACATTAAAGCAAATTTAGATACTGATTTATTTTTTAGCATTTTGTTTTTGATGATTACTTTTTATTGACTAAATATTATATATAATTATATTTCAAAGATAAAATATTATACTTTCGTATTATGAATTTACTCCGAAAAATACTTTTTCCTTTCGCCATTTTGTATGGATTTATAACTAGTATTCGAAATTTTCTTTATGATAAAGGGATTCTAAAATCCTATTCTTTCGATATTCCTATTATAGCAGTTGGCAATTTAAGTGTTGGCGGAACAGGCAAAACACCTCAAATAGAATATTTAATTCGGTTGCTTTCGCCAAATTACAAAGTAGCTACTTTAAGTCGTGGCTATAAAAGACAATCCAAAGGTTTTGTTTTAGCTGATTCGACATCGAATGCCTCAATTCTTGGTGATGAACCCTTTCAGTTTTATACCAAATTCAAAACGATTCAGGTGGCGGTCGATGCCGATAGAAAAAACGGGATTGAGCAATTGCTTTCACAAAAAGAAACCCGAGGCATAGCCGAACAGAGCGAAGCTAAACCTGATATCATTCTGCTTGATGACGCGTATCAGCATCGCAAAGTAAAAGCTGGTTTTTATATTCTTTTAACTTCTTATGGAGATTTGTATTCTGATGATTTTTTGTTGCCAACAGGAAATTTGCGAGAAAGTAGGAGCGGAGCTCAAAGAGCAAACATAGTTATTGTAACTAAATGCCCAACTCATCTTTCGCTTGACGAACAACATAGAATCAGAACCAAATTACATTTAGAGCCCAATCAAGAATTGTATTTTTCCTGCATTGATTATGATGATTTTGTTTATTCAGAAAACCAAAAAAATCCTGTTTCAGAAATTAAAAGTAAAAATAAACTTTTGGTCGCAGGAATTGCAAAACCAGAACCTTTTTTTAACTATTTAAAGAATGAAGACGATTTGATTTTGACCTTTCCAGATCATCATCATTTTGTTGAAAAAGATCTAATTGAAATACAAAATAAAGCACAAAATAAAATTATTATTACCACCGAAAAAGATTTTGTGAGATTAAAAGGTTTGATTTCGAGTGAGCAACTTTTCTATTTACCGATTCAAAGTTCGTTTATTTCAGAAGCACATCATTTTGACAAAACCATTTTAGACTATTTAAAAAAAGCTACACTTCAAAACCGTTAATTTTTAAGAGTACTTTTTTCAGAAACTAAAAGAATTAAATCGATTAGTCGTGACGAATATCCAATTTCATTATCATACCAACCCACTACTTTTACCATTTTATCGATAACAGAAGTGAGTTGAGCATCAAAAACACAAGAATTTTTATTGCCGATAACATCAACTGAAACTATCGGATCTTCGGTATAATCTAAAATTCCTTTTAAATTGGTTTGCGAAGCCCTTTTAAACGCGGCGTTAATTTCATCAATAGTTACCACTCTTTTTACGTTAAAAGTAATATCGGTCAACGAGCCATCAGGAACAGGTACTCGAATGCCACAACCTCCAATTTTGCCTTCAAATTCAGGAAATATTTTGGTCAATGCCTTTGCTGCACCAGTAGTGGTTGGGACTATAGATTGGCTTGCGCCTCTAGCTCGTCGTAAATCTTTGTGAGGTTGATCATGTAAACTTTGATCGGTTGTATAGGAATGAATAGTTGTAATATAAGCTTGTTCGATACCACAAAGTTCATTAATAATTTTTATCATTGGAGCAGCATTGTTGGTAGTGCAACTGGCATTAGAAATAATAGTTTCAGTTCCGTCTAGAATATGCTCGTTAACACCAAGAACTACAGTTTTGATATTCTCTACTTCGGATGGGGCAGACAGCATTATCTTTTTGGCTCCAGCCAAAATATGTGCGTTAATGTCATCAAAAGTGGAATATTTTCCTGTAGATTCAATTACAAAATCAATATTTAAAGATTTCCAATCGAGGTTAATTATGTTCTTTTCATGAAAAAATAAAAAATGGTTTTTATCAACAAGGATTCCTTTTTCGTCAAATGCTACTTCAAAAGGCAATACGCCGTGAATACTATCGTATTTCACTAAATGAGCCATGGTTTTAGTATCGGCAATATCATTAATCGCAACAACCTCAATAGTGGGATGGTTTAAAAGGAGTCGAAATAGGTTACGCCCAATGCGTCCAAAACCGTTTATGGCAATTCTAATTTTCAAAGTATTTTGTTTATTCGGTTAATCGTTTATTTGTTGAATCGGTTAAACAAATAAACGATTAACCAAATAAACTTTTTTAAAGAATATGTTTTTGGGCTTTATAAGAAGATCGAACTAAGGGACCACTTTCTACATGTCGAAAGCCTAATTCCAATCCGAATTTTTCGTATTTTTCAAATTGTTCTGGGGTGATAAATTCCTTAACAGGCAAATGTTTTTTACTGGGTTGTAGGTATTGCCCAATGGTAACTACATCTACATTGGCGTTTTTTAAATCTTGCATTGTCTGTAAAACTTCCTCTTCAGTTTCGCCCAGACCCAGCATGATACCCGATTTGGTTCTATTAATGCCTTTTTCTTTTAAATAGCGAAGCACTTCTAGGCTTCTGTCATATTTGGCTTGAATACGTACCTCACGAGTTAATCGGCGAACTGTTTCTACGTTATGAGAAACCACCTCTGGATTGGCTTCAACGATTCGGTCTATGTTTCTTTCAATTCCTTGAAAATCAGGAATAAGTGTTTCGAGAGTGGTAGTAGGGTTCATTCTTCGAATGGCTTTAATGGTTTCTATCCATATTATTGAGCCACCATCTTTCAAATCGTCTCGATCAACGCTGGTGATTACGGCATGTTTGATATTCATGATTTTAATAGACCGAGCCACTTTTTCGGGTTCATCCCAATCTACGGTTTCAGGTCTACCAGTTTTAACACCACAAAACCCACAAGAGCGGGTACAGATATTACCTAAAATCATAAAAGTAGCAGTTCCTTCTCCCCAGCATTCGCCCATATTGGGGCAACTGCCAGAGGTGCAAATGGTATTCAAACTGTATTTGTCGACCAATCCACGTAGTTCAGTGTATTTTTGTCCAATTGGGAGTTTTACACGCAACCATTTTGGTTTCGCTATACCCAGTTTCGATTCGTTGTGTGTTTCTACGGGTAAAGTATTGTCTAAAACAGTATTCATAATCAATTCATTTTCGAAAGTGCAAAGATAGTGAAAGTTGGCTTAGAAATTTGGATTTTTAAAATTGGATTTTGGCAATGAAAGACAGGATTTTATATGATTTATTAGTTGTAAAATATAAAAAAATACCAGCCGTGCGGAATTTAAGTCTGTTAAACCAAATCTGTAGAATAAAAGTTTTAATGTTACATTAAATAAATATTATTCTAACTGAATCGTAATAGGAAGACTATACCCTGTCCTAACTGCTTTTGAATTTATAATGCCAGGCGACCATTTGGTTTTTAACGATTTCAAAACCCGAATGGCTTCATTTTCTAATCCATAGCCAGGATTATTTCTTACTTGAATGTCTGTCATGCTACCGTCTTTTTCAATAACAAAATTTACGATGACACGAACAGACTCAAGGTTTTCTATTTCTGGTTTTTCAAAATTAGTACTCACATACGAATAAAATTTTGCTATTCCGCCAGGAAATTCAGGGAGTTTGTCTAAGGCAGTGGCTTTAACAACAGTATTTCCATAGTCTGTTGGTTTGCTATTCTCTCCGTTACTATTTGAACCAGAATATGGATTTAATGGTGTTGCTCCATGACCATCCGATACAGTTGTAGATTGATTAGTAAGCTCTTTGTTGGTTGCAATCTCAGGCAATGGTTCGGTAGGATGAACAATTATTGCATGTGTCAGATTATCTTTTGTAATTGTCACTTCGGTGGTATGACTTGTTGCTTGAGATTGTATGTTTTTTTTCTTTTCTGGAATATAAATTTCTGTGACGGTTATTAGTTCATCAATAGTTGGAGGAATTGTAGCCCCAGGTTTAATCAGGCTAGGGGATGACCAAGTAATTTTTGAGAGTAATCCTAGTGAGGCTACTAGTAAAATTCCAATAAATAGTGCAGTTAAAGAAGATTTTACATAATCTCGACGCAATTGATACGCACCATATTCTTTGTTTCTGTTTTCGAATACTAGATTAATCCAGCCTGTTTCGTAAATACTTAGTTTTGACATAATTCATATAGTTTATGGGTTAAGTATTTTCAAATCATAGTGTAGCTGTTTTATTTCATAACGTGAAGGTAAATGTGTTTAGTATGAAAAATAAAAAGGAATTCAATATTAAATCAACGATTTTCCTGTATAATCTCGGCCAATAATTTTTTGGCACGAAGGAGTTTTATTTTTACATTATTCAAAGGTTCATCAATTTTATTGGCAATTTCCTGATAACTCATTTCCTGAAAATAGCGTAACTGTATTACTTCTTGGTAATGTGGTTTAAGCATTTTTATAAATTGCAATAATCTAGAAAGGTTTTGGTCAATAATCAATTCGTCTTCTGCCGATGGGCTTGTGTCGGCAATGTTGTATGCTTGTTGATCTTCGTCATCGCTGATTTCAATAAATAAGCTAGATTTATTTTTTCGTAATAAATCGATATGTACATTTTTGGCAATAGCAATTAACCAAGTGTTGAACTGAAATTCAGGGTTGTAACTGGCTATTTTGTCAAAAGCTTTCGAAAAGGTTTCAATGGTAATATCTTCGGCAGTGGTTTCATTTTCAGTACGTTTAAGCATAAAACCATACACATCATTCCAGTAAAAATTCAATAGAAAAGTGAAGGCAGTTTGGTCTCCTTTTTTTGCTTTTTCTATTTGAGAATTTATTTCCAATGGACTGGTTTTGAAAAAATATTAGTGATAAAGATATTCAATTGGGTGAAGATAACTACTATTTCAATGATTGGAAACCAAAACATGACATCTTTTTCTTTTAATTTTCCAGAGGCAAAACCAAGAGAAACCCATGAAAATAGATAGCGAAATGCAATGATACTCAGAACGGCTATCCATTGGTGTTGAAATGCTAATAAAATGATGGCTAATAATACAAATAATAATTGTGAAATATAAAACACCGTTAGTCTTATCTTGTCAAAGGGCTTGTAGAATTCTGATGTGGTAAGATGTCTTCTTTTTTGGTTGAACCAATCTTTAAAACTAGTTTTTGGTTTTGAATAGGTAAAACTTTCAGGAGTATAACAAAGGGTTGTATTTCTGTTATTAGCTACCTGATTAATAAACAAATCATCGTCGCCCGAACGGATTTTTATATGGTCTATAAACCCTCTAACATTAAAAAATTCTTCTTTTTTATAGGCTAAATTTCGACCAACTCCCATATAAGGATAGCCCATTTTTGACCATGAAAAATATTGAACTGCTGTTAACATGGTTTCGAAACGAATGATTTTATTCAAAAATGAACCCGCTATTTTTTCGTGAGCTCCATATCCCAAAACAATAGTTTTGTTCATTGTGAATTGTGAACTCATTTGCGTAATCCAATCTTTAGAATTGGGATAACAATCGGCGTCAGTAAATAATAGATAGTCTTTTTTTGATGCCTTAATACCTAATGTCAAAGCATATTTTTTATTTCCCCAAAAAGCTTCATTGTTTTCTACTTTTACTAATCTAATATTGGAATATTGTTTTTCGAATGCTTCAAAAATTTCCAGTGTTTCATCACTCGAGGCATCATCAATCAAAATAATTTCAAAGTTGGGGTAGTCTTGCTCCGCTAGTAATGGAATAAATTGTTTTACGTTTTCCGCTTCGTTTTTGGCACAAACAATTACGGATATGCCTATTTTATTTGGAGTTGATTTTTGCGCTTTAGCGAATGCAAATTTTCCAAATACAATTAAATAATAAAAAAGTTGAAGGACAACAATAAAAATAAAAAAGTAAAAAGTAATAGTCAACATTTGATTTTGGCTTTTTTTTAATCCCGACTCTTTGGGAGTGCAAAGGTAATTATCAAATCTTAAATATTCATCCTCATTTGAAAATTAGTTTTTTAATAAATAATTTCAAAATCTAAATTACATTTACTTCGGCTTCTATGTGAATGCCATAGGTTTTGAATATTGTTTCCTGAATATTTTTTGACACATTCAAAATTTCTTGCCCTGTGGCATTGCCATAATTTACTAGTACTAAGGCTTGATTTTTATGTACACCCGCATCGCCAAAGCGTTTTCCTTTAAAACCAGCTTGTTCGATGAGCCAACCCGCAGGAACTTTTACTTCGGTAGGGGAAACTTCATAGTATTTCATTTTAGGAAAATTTTGATGAATTTTTTCGAAATCAGATTTTAATATAATTGGATTTTTAAAGAAACTACCGCTATTACCTAGTTCTTTTGGGTCTGGTAATTTACTTTGTCGAATAGCAATTACAGCATTGCTAACATCTTTTATAGTTGGATTTGAGATATTTGCTTTTGCCAACTCCCCACTAATATCTCCATAAGAAACATTGATAATATGATTTAGTTTAGTCAATTTGAATACCACCGACGTAATGATGTATTGATCTTTAACTTCGTTTTTAAAAACGCTTTCCCGATAACCAAAATGGCATTCATCGTGGTTAAATGTTTTTTTACTTTGATTATCAATTCGAATCGTATCACATGAAATGAACGTATCTTTAATTTCGGCTCCATAAGCGCCAATGTTTTGAACGGGTGTTGTTCCCACATTGCCAGGTATTAGAGACATGTTTTCTAATCCTCCAAAGTTGTTTTCGATTGTCCAAAGCACAAATTCATGCCAGTTTTCGCCGGCTTGAGATTCGACCCAAACAAAATCGTCCTCTTCTTTAATGACTTTTTTACCCTTTAAATTAATGTGAATTACTAAAGCATCAATGTCTTTTGTTAATAGCATATTGCTTCCTCCGCCCAGTATGAACTTTTTTTCAGTTTTATATTTTTCCAAAACAGTTTTTAATTCGGCTTCATTTTGTACTGCTACAAATTGTTTTGCGTTGGCTTCAATGCCAAAAGAGTTGTATTTTTTTAAAGAAAAAAGCGATTGAATTTCCATAAAATAGTTTGGTGGTTGTATTAATTTGGTTTTGACAAGTTAATTAATTCGTGGTATTTATCGGCTATGATTTTCATATTGATGGTATAATTTACATTTTCTTCAACAAATTTCCTGTTTTGAAGAATAGCATTTTCTCGATGTTCCTTATTTTCGAATGACCAAAGAATTTCTTCAGCGAGCATATTTGAATCATCAATAGTAATTAATTGACCGTTATGACGATGTTCAATCCAGCTTTGGTTTCCTGTAATGTTAGTCACAACAGGATAACAATTGGATGCCATTGCCTCAAACAAAGAAGCTGAAAGTCCTTCGGTTATGGGCATGCTAATATAAAAATTAGATTGTTGTAATAATGCTGGCAATTGTGTATTGGGAACTAGACCCGTAAATTCAACTTTGTTTTCGATTTGGAGTTCTTGTGATAATACTTTTAACGAATGGAGAAGTTTTCCATTTCCCACAACAGTCAATTTAAAATCAATTCCTTTTTGGTGTAAAATCCCGAAAGCTTTCAAAATAATGTTATGTTGGTATTCAGGCATCAAAGATCGAGTCACGATTGCTGTTATTTTATCGGAAGGGATATACTTTTTATTTATAAATTTTGTAATATCAATACCTTTGGCTAAAACCAATACTTTATTCATATCGACTCCCATGGCTTTCATAGAAATGGTCATGACAGGTCCCCACGCATGGATCAAATCTGCTTTTTTAAATGCATATCGTTGCATCATTTTTTTTAAAGGAATAGAAATTCCATTTTCTGGCCATAAATCGGTTCTGCCTTGTTGGGCAATGGCAATCGGCTTTACTCCGGTTAATGCTGCCAAAAAACCATAACTCGTAGTTCTTTCGGCAATAACCATATCGGGTTGGTGTAATCGAATTAATTTTTTGATTCGAAATGGTGCTAGACAATATTCTAAAACTCTGAAAAGTCGACTGAAAAAGGTTTTGTTAGGGGTTTTTAATTCCCAAGCAATAATGTCGAAATCGCCAAATTCTTTCAAACCCTTCATCCAAGTGATGGCATCTGCTCGATAAGTTTCGCCTAAAAAAAGTATTTTCCTTTTCTCCATTTTCATGAATTATTCTTCAGCAGTTAAGGCACGATTCATGAAATCGTTCAAAGGTTTCAAAAGGATTAATTTTTGACTCACTTTAGCAACAAAATCAGGTTCAAGAATTTCTTCAATTTTAAATTTTCGAGATGTTTCGAAGCTTTTTAATTTTAGATATTCAATGGCGGGATGCTCTTTTTCATAACCACGAGGTGGATTTTTGAGTACGTTGGATTCGTTTTTGTCAAAATCACCAAATACTTTTTTGAAATTTTTATCTGCCATAATCTCATCTAAATCCTCATAGAAATAAGCTATTTCTTTTCGCACTTTTTTTAAATCTTCCGCTTCGGGGCAGTAAAAACCACCCGCTATAAAACTAGCTTCCTTTGCAATATGAATGTAATATCCAGCACGATTGTTTCCTTTTGAACCACTTGATAACCAAATACCTATATGATCTTTATAGGGTGATTTGTCTTTTGAAAACCGAATATCACGATTAATTCTAAAAGTGCAATTCTTGACTTCGAGTATTTCTAAGGAAGAATCAAGTGGTTTCATAACATCAAGAATTTTCGCTACTAATTGATGGTAGTCTTTTTTGAAAACTTCGTATCTTTTTTTATTGTCTATAAACCAATCACGATTGTTATTTGCTTTTAAATCATCGAGAAATTGCAAACTGTCTTTTGAAAGCATAATGAATTCTGATTTTTGTATTGTTTAGGCTAAAATAATAAAATTACATTTGGAATTTGAAAAATATATAAGCTTACTTTTAAGTTATAAATTAAAAATCTTGTAAATCTGATGCGTCGATTTCACTATGTTTTCGGTTCTTTCAGGATGGGTGTCTGATATGAATAATTGTCCAAAAGTATCGCTATTGACCATCTCAACTATTTTGGCAACTCGATATTCGTCAAGTTTGTCAAAAACATCATCAAAAAGTAAAATCGGTTTTAGTCCACATTGGTTTTTAATAAATTCAAATTGGGCCAATTTAAGCGCAATTAAAAAAGATTTTTGTTGTCCTTGCGAACCAAATTTTTTTATCGGATGATGGTCGATTTCAAACGATAAATCATCCTTATGAATTCCAACGCTAGTGTAGTGCAAAGCTCTGTCTTTATTGATGTTTTCTTCTAAAAGAGTCAATAAATTAGCATCGAATAAATGACTTTGATACACTAACTGAACCGTTTCTTCAGAGCCTGTTATGGCCTGATGGTGTTTATTGAAGATTGGAATAAACTGATTTATAAAATCTTTTCTTTTTTCGAAAATAGATGCGGCGTAGGTGTCAAGTTGTTCGTTATATATAGAAATCGTGTCTGTTTCAAATACATAATTCACAGCAAAATATTTCAAGAGAGCATTGCGCTGACTCATTACTTTTTGATACTGTATAAGTTGTTTGAGGTATTCTGGATTTAATTGTGAAATGACACCATCCATAAATTTTCGTCTCGTTTCGCTACCTTCAATTATCAAATCGCTATCCGAGGGGGAGATAATCACCAAAGGAATAAATCCAATGTGTTCAGAGAACTTATCGTAAATTTTGCCGTTACGTTTTAATACTTTTTTTTGACCTTTCTTTAGGCTACAAACTATTTGCTCGTTTCTGTCGTTGATTTCAAATTCGCCATCTATAACAAAAAAATCCTCTCCATGTTTGATGTTTTGAACTGCCTGCGGATTAAAATAACTTTTACCAGTTGATAAATGGTAAATGGCATCTAAAACATTCGTTTTTCCAATTCCGTTTTTGCCTACGAAACAATTTATTTTGTTTACAAATTCATAATTTGCTTCGGAAAAATTTTTGTAATTAAATAAGGAAATTTTTTTTAAACGCATTTGTAAGGCTTACTGGTATTGAGATCTTGACTATTTTTCTTAGGTGGGTGCAAATTATTGAAAAATATCGACAAAAGAGGTTTTAGATTTGAATAAAAATTATATTTTTGCCACTCACTAAATAAAATGTAATGGCTACTTATAATAAAAGAGGATATAGAACACCAAAAGAAAAAGAAGTTTCTGATGTTGCAGAAAACACTAATGTAGACTTAAAAGAACTTGAAAAAAACAGTACTACAGCAGGAGTGTTTTCAGTTTTGGACGAAACTGCTTCAAAAACAGAAGATTTTGTAGCTAGAAATCAAAAAATAATTATTGGATTTGTTGCCGCTATTGCTTTATTTACTGCGGGTTATTTAGCCTATCAAAAATTGATAGTGGCTCCACAACAAGAAGAAGCTGCCAATGAAATGTTTCAAGCACAACAAAATTTTCAAAAGGCGGTCGAAGGAACATCTAGCGATTCACTTTATACATTATCTTTGAAAGGGGATAAAAAATCAATAGGATTTGTAGAAATAGCTGATAAATATTCAGGTACAGATGCAGGAAATTTAGCCAATTATTATGCTGGAATTGCTTATTTGAATACAGGTAAATATGCGGAAGCAATAGATTATTTAGAAAAATTCAAATCAGAAGACGCCATATTAAGCGCTCTAGCCAAAGGGGCAATAGGAGATGCTTATGCTCAAAAAAAACAATCTAATGAAGCTCTTGAAAATTATTTGGCAGCTGCCGAATCAAATAAAAACGATTTTACTACGCCCCGTTTCTTGTTGAAAGCTGGTAAAACTGCTTTGGCATTAGGTAAAAAAGAAGACGCATTAAAATATTTTACAGATATAAAAGAAAATTTTGAAGCTACACCCGAAGCTGCTTCTATTGATGTATTGATTGGACTGGCTCAGTAAATCTAGATAGCAGTGTTTAGATGGCAGTTTTTCTGTAATCTGTAATCTGCAATCTGCAATCATAAATAAAATGGCAACGACACATAAAAACTTATCCGAATACGATAAAAACACCATTCCAGACGCGAAAAATTTTCGGTTTGGGATTGTTGTTTCTGAGTGGAATGATACCATCACCGAAAGTTTGTTTAAGGGTGCAGTTACAGGTTTTTTAGAGAATGAAGTACCCGCTGAACATATTATCAGATGGAATGTGCCTGGAAGTTTTGAGTTGGTTTACGGAGCTAAAAAAATGCTACAAACTCAAAATGTAGATGCCATAATTGTTATAGGTTGTGTGATTCAAGGTCAAACCAAACATTTTGATTTTGTGTGCGAAGGCGTTACCCAAGGCATTAAAGATTTGAATGTTCAAACGGATATTCCTGTTATTTTTTGTGTTCTTACTGATAATACCATGCAACAATCTATCGATAGAAGTGGAGGCATTCACGGAAACAAAGGCACCGAAGCTGCTATTGCTGCCATAAAAATGGCGTATTTAAGACAACAGGCTTCGATAAGTCACCAAATGAAAAGTCAGTCATTACTATCGTCTAGACCTTTGCAAATTGAAGGTTTGCCGTTGTTGGAGGAATAAAAACAAAATTTATAAAACCAAAACCTATATTCTTTTTTGGAAGTATAGGTTTTTTTATTTTTGTTCATTAATTATGTTACAAATCCCAATAGAAATTACTTAAATTTGTGAACTTTGGGTTTAAACTTTAAACCTTAAACTTTAAACCTTTTTTAATGTCTAGTATCATTCAATTACTTCCTGATCATGTTGCTAATCAAATTGCTGCTGGAGAAGTTGTACAACGACCAGCTTCGGTTGTTAAGGAATTACTTGAAAACGCTGTAGATGCAAGAGCAACAGATATTAAATTAATTATCAAAGATGCTGGAAAGTCATTGATACAAGTTATCGATAACGGGCTTGGTATGAGCGTTACCGATGCTCGTTTGTGTTTTGAGCGTCATGCCACTTCAAAAATCCGACAAGCCGAAGATTTATTTTCTTTGCATACCAAAGGGTTTCGTGGTGAGGCATTAGCATCTATAGCTGCTATTGCCCACGTGGAGATGAAAACCAAGCAAGATCAGGAGGAATTAGGTACTCATATCGTTATTGAAGGCAGTAAGTTTGTATCGCAGGATGTGGCAGTTTTACCAAAAGGAACCTCCTTTGCGGTCAAAAACTTATTTTTTAATATTCCTGCTCGCCGCAATTTCTTGAAGTCGGATACCGTTGAATATCGTCATGTTATTGATGAATTTCATCGCGTAGCATTGGCACATCCCAATATATATTTCACGTTTTATCATAATGGAAGTGAAATGTTCAATTTGCCTCCATCTAGCCTAAGACAACGTATTGTTGCCATTTTTTCTGGGAAGACTAATGAAAAGTTAGTTCCTGTAAATGAAGATACTGAAATTGTTACCATTCAAGGTTTTGTAAGTAAGCCAGAGTTTGCTAAAAAGAATCGTGGTGAACAGTTTTTCTTTGTTAACGATAGATTTATCAAAAGTGGGTATTTGCACCACGCTGTGATGTCGGCTTATGAAGGGCTGTTGAAAGAAGGGTCACAACCGAGTTATTATTTATATTTACAAGTGCCTCCTAATACCATAGATATTAATATTCATCCTACTAAAACTGAAATTAAGTTTGATGATGAATCAGCATTATATTCCATAATACGTGCTGCTATTAAGCATAGTTTAGGACAGTTTAATGTTTCGCCTGTTTTAGATTTTGAACGTGACTCAAATTTAGATACCCCATATCATTATAAAGATTTAGAAGTTGAAATCCCCACAATTCAAATAGACGGTAGCTTTAATCCGTTTTCCGAAGAAGACAAACCTAATAAACATTTTACGAATGCTATTTACAGGAAACAGGAAGTTACCGCAAACTGGGAAAGTCTATACGTGGGTTTGAATACCGATACAGAAGTAGATACTATTTCATTCGATACTAACGAAGTAACATCCTCCTTGTTTGACAGCGAAGATGTGGAGCAATTAGTTCACAAAACGCACCAGATTCATAAAAAATACATCGTTAATCCCATAAAATCGGGGATGATTATTGTAGATCAACAACGAGCCCATCAACGTATTTTGTATGAACAATTTCTATCTAATATTACATTAAGTTTGGCTTCAAGTCAGCAGTTGTTATTTCCATTGCATTTGTATTTTTCTAAAAATGAAATGTTATTAATTGAAGAATTAAAGCCGTCATTGACCAATACAGGTTTTGTTTTTGAGGAGACAGATACCGAAAGTATTGTCATTTCGGGATTGCCTATCAATGTTTCTGAAACTGAAGCCTCCTTAGTTTTAGAAAAATTGTTTAGTGATTTGCAAGATGGTATTCCTGAGAGTAATTATAGTCAAAACGATACGATTGCTAAATCTATGGCTAGAAGTTTAGCTATAAAAGCGGGAACTTATTTAACCCAAAAAGAACAAGAAAATTTGGTAAATGGCCTTTTTGCTTGTAAAGACCCTAATGTTTCCCCATTTCAAAAACCAACTTTCATCACGATTCGTGTGGAAGATTTAGACAAAAAATTTGCCCTATGATGAATATCACTCCAGTTGTAAAACAATTATTGATTATCAATATCATTTTTTTTATTGGTTCGCAATTAGTGCCTGCGTCCTATGATTTATTTGCCCTTGTTTATCCAGAAAGTGATAGTTTTAGACCTTGGCAACTGATTACTCACATGTTTATGCACGCTCCTTTTCCTAATATTTCTCATATTTTATTTAATATGTTGGCATTATATTCTTTTGGAAGCACCTTAGAACATTTTTGGGGTGGTAAAAAATTCTTGTTTTTTTATATTTCTTGTGGATTGGGAGCGGCACTACTACATGTGGGAGTGAATTATTATCAAATTCATTCTTTAGTATCAGAAGTTGCCAATTTAGATTTAACAACTTCGGAAATGCACCAATTGTTAAACGCTGATTATAGTGTGCTTTTTGATGAAAAAGGTAAAATGATTGCTGGAGAAATCAATACTATTTTAGAAAGAGTAAAATGTAATCAAGAGCAATTTAACAGTATTGCACGAGCTTCAATGATGGTAAAATCAACTGTAATAGGTGCTTCAGGTGCTATTTATGGATTGTTAGTTGCTTTTGCTTTTATAATGCCAAATGCCGAATTAGCTTTATTATTTATTCCAGTGCCAATAAAAGCGAAGTATTTTGTGCCAGGATTATTGGCAATCGATTTGTTTTTAGGGTTTAAAGGAGGGTCAATTTTTGGCGCAGGAAGTACCGGAATTGCCCATTTTGCTCATATTGGCGGAGCCATAACAGGATTTATTATGATGTGGTTTTGGAAGAAAAATGAGTTTGACAAAAACAGGTGGAATTAAGCCCCCTAACCCCCGAAGGGGGAATTAGCATTAAATTTTAAACTTTTTATAAACTATAACGCTAAAATGAACAGTATTCTAGACGACTTGAAAGCACAATATAAATTCGGTGGAATAGCCCAAAAACTAATCTTTTGGAATATTGCTGTCTTTTTGGTTTCCTTATTGTTTTTTTATCAATTTGGAACAGGCTCTTTTGATTTTCCAAATTGGATTGCACTCTCCTCGGACACTAGTGTTTTTATATTCAAACCCTGGACAGTATTGACCTATGCTTTTTTTCATGATGGTTTTGGTCATATTTTTTTTAATATGATGGTTTTGAATTTTTCTAGCACATTGTTTCTTACTTTTTTTAACCAAAAACAATGGTTAGGATTGTATATTTTGAGTGCAATATTTGCAGGAATTGTATTTGTATTGGGGTATTATTTATTGCATTTAAGTGCCTCTATTGTTGGAGCTTCTGGTGCAATTATGGCGATTCTTGTGGCAACAACTACTTATAGCCCTTTGATGAATGTGAGGTTGTTGTTGATTGGCAATGTAAAACTTTGGCATATCACACTAGTGATTCTAGTTATCGACTTAATGCAGATTAGAATGGATAATTCTGGTGGTCATATTGCCCATTTGGCTGGGGCTTTTTTTGGTTTTGTCTACATCAAATTATTAGAAAACGGAACTGATTTAAGTAAAATAGTATCGAAGACAATCAATTTTTTTGTTAATTTGTTTTCTAAATCAACAGCATCTCCGTTAAAAACAGTTCATAAAAATTATAAAAAGCCAATTGAGAAGACCGTTTCCAGAATAATCACCAAAGATAAAAAGCAACAGCAAATAGATGAAATTTTAGATAAAATAAGTCGTTCTGGTTATGATTGTTTAACAAAAGAAGAGAAAGAATTTTTGTTTCAATCGGGGAAATAAAAGGTTTGTAGTTTAGAGTTTATGGTTTTTAGTTGAACAACAAACAACAAACAACAAACAACAAACAACAAACAACAAACAACAAACAACAAACAACAAACAATAAACAACAAACAACAAACAATAAACAACAAACAATAAACAACAAACAACAAACATAAAATGAAAAACCTTTCCTGGTTTAATAAACTAATGTTTTTGTTGAATATAGTGCTCACTGTATCAACATTCATTGCTTATGTTTTACCTTTTCTGGCACCTAAAGTTTTTCCGATTTTATCAGTTCTAACTTTATTTATGCCTCTATTTTTTATTTTAAACGGCATGTTTTTTTTGTACTGGGGTTTGCAATTCAAAAAGAGAATGATTTTATCGGGATTAGTGCTTTTGATGGGTATTACTTTTATCACTAAATTTTATAAATTTTCATCGAAAGAATATCCTGAAGACGAAAAAGATTTCATTGTCATGAGTTATAATGTGCGTTTATTTAATGTTTTTAAATGGTTAGATACTGATGACGTGCCATTGAATATTCTTTCTTTTATCAATTATAAAAATCCTGACATTTTATGTATTCAAGAATTTTCTAATTCTGCTAATATTGATTTAAAAGTTTACCCTCATCGATACATACTAATGGGAGGAAATATGATAAAAACAGGTCAAGCTATTTTTTCAAAATTTCCAATTATTGATCAAGGTAATATTGCTTTTCCCAAATCTAATAACAACGTTATTTTTGCCGATATAAAAAAAGGAAAAGACATTATTAGAGTGTATAATATGCACTTGCAATCCATAAAAATTTCACCCGATGTGGATGAGATTAATGATAATATAGACGTTATTAATCAAGGGAAATCCCAAAAGTTATTGAACAGAATGAGTATTGCTTTCAAACAACAACAGCAACAAGCCGAAATTCTAAAAGAACATAAAAAAGATTGTTCTTATCCCATAATTATTTGTGGAGACATGAATAATAGTGCTTTTTCTTATGTGTATAGAAATATAAAAGGAAAGCTAAAAGATGCTTTTGAAGAAGCAGGTGTAGGTTTTGGATCAACTTATAAATTCAAATATTATCCCGCCAGAATCGATTATATTTTTGCCGATGAGGGTATGAAAGTGAAGAATTTCGAAAGTTTTTCTAAATTTGAAAATTCAGATCATTATCCTATTATGGCAAAATTGTCAATGGAATAGGGTTAATGGCTTAAATAAAAATCTTTTGACTCTTCAAATAATCCAAAGCATACTTTCCTTCATTGAAAATTAAATCTAAAACACTTAGATTATTCAAAAAACCGTGTTTATCGTTAAAAACCTGAGTGTAGCTTTCGAATTGCGAATAATCTTTTTTGCCGTTAGCTAGAGTTCTAAAATCAACATTGGTTTTAGAATCTATTTCTTGAAAGTATTCGGAATTGATTTCGTATTCCGATTTCATTCGTATGTTGCCAAAATTAATCGCTTGTTCGGGATTTTTTTCAAGACTTTAGATGATTTTAAGATACTTTTGTCTAAGGTGAGGATATTTACCTTACTAATTTCAATTTTCTTCGATTTAAATATTCTTTAAATTCTGCAAAAGACATTCCTTTAGTTTCTATTGCTATTTTTTCTTTAACTTCTCTGAAAAATTTAACTGTATCAAATTCTTTTTCTGTTTTATTGAGTTTATTATTCATTTCTTATTATATCTTTAGGTGAGCGAATATCTAATTGTTTGTGTCCGTTTTTAATGTTTATTGCATTGTAACCTCTAATTCTAAAAACATTTACAATGTGTTTGAAATTCCAACTTATCAAATAATCAACATTGTTCATTGTTGCACAAGCAATGTGCCTACAATCGTCAATACTTGTTTCTCCAACAACTTTTTCGTTGACGTATTCTTGTGCAAGTTGATTGATTTCTTCCGTTATTTCTACAAATTCCGTTTGGTTTTTGTCAAGATTTAGAAAATGTTGTTTTACTTTTTCAGGCGCATTTTCAAGTTCAAATTCACAAAGGTCAGAGTAAACACAGATTAATTCTCCGTTTTTAATCATTTCAAAAAGTAATTTGGTTTCTTGTTGGAATTCAATGTCAAAAATCCCACCAAAAACAGAAGTGTCAAAGTATAATCTCGGTATTCTCATTAAACAAATATACAAAATATAACTAAGTAACAAACATCATATAATCACAGGTCAAACGCATTAAAAATGTTTAGACACGAATGCTGTGGCTATTCATTCCGTATGTCTGTGGTGAAGTGCAACTCAGAAGTCTTGACCGTTTTAACCTCCCAACTAATGTGAATAAATCACTCGTCACATAAGAGCTATGGTGGATTATAAACCCAATTTTTGACTCTTCAAATAATCCAAAGCATACTTTCCTTCATTGAAAATTAAATCTAAAACACTTAGATTATTCAAAAAACCGTGTTTATCGTTAAAAACCTGAGTGTAGCTTTAGAAATTCGAATAATCATATTTGCAGTTAGCTAGAGTTCTAAAATCAACATTGATTTTAGAATCTACTTCTTGAAAGTATTCGGTAGTTACTTTATATTCCAATTTCATTCTTAAACATTTTGAAACTATTGCTATGGTTTCCATATTCAAGTCCATTAAAAACGAATGTTTTTTTTCGAAAATGGTACGCATTTCATCTTCAAAATATTCAAAAAAAGGAGAACTTCTGTAGGCTGCTTCCAATGATTTAAAATGTTGTTTTTGCCAGTCAAAATCGTTTTCTATTTTGACATCTTTTGTTTTTTGGTGCGCCTCTTTTGAATGTTTTATCGGAATATTTAATATTTGAATCCCATTAGGGCTATAGATATAAGTCCTATTTCTATTGGTTTGCTTTTGAAAATTATCCTCCATTTCAAAAGTTATATTTTCTACTTGAGCCATAGCCACAAAATGACTAATCGAAGGTAAGTAAGTCGGATGTAATAAGCCCCCTAACCCCGCCTCGGCGGGGAACACTTTATTTATAAATTTTATATTTTCCAAAAGGCATTTTTTATAATTTTCTCAAACAATCCCTCTAATTTCCCCCTTTGGGGGCTAGGGGGCGTTTTTTCCAAAAATGCTCACCAACAAAATAGGCTAGTAGTGTTAAGAAGAAAAATTTAAAATAAGACTGAGGTTGTCCATCACCACCAACGGTGGTAAACATTCTATTCCATCTAATTTTATCTATTCCCTTGCCATTCGTGTCCCAACTCATCCAAATAAATACGGGTTTCCCAACGATATGATTTGCTGGAACATAACCCCAATACCTGCTATCTTCGGAATTATGGCGATTATCTCCCATCATCCAATAATAATCTTGTTTGAAAGTATAGGTTTTTGTTTTAGTCGCGTTGATGTAAATATCACTGCCTTTAATTTCTAATGTATTTCCTTCATATTCTGTAATGATGCGACTATAAAAAGGGAGTGTTGTCAAGTTAATAGCTACTGATTTCCCTGCTTTTGGGATATAAATAGGTCCGAAATTATCGCGATTCCATTTGTTAATATGAGGAAATACTCCAGGTTCAATCCCTTTTTCAATATACCTTGTTACAGATGTTATGCCAGGTACATTTTTCATTCTTTCGGCATTTTCAAAAGTTAATGCAGCAATTCCGACAGTGTCTTTTTGTTCACTTACATAATTGATACCGTCTGTGATATCCATATCTCTGAATAGATATTCAAAATCGATAGGTGTTTTTCCATCGAGAGTTATTCTATAGGAGTATTGAGGTTTTGCTCTTTCGGGTAAGGCTAATATTTCACCATTAATATAAACAATACCGTCTTTTATGGATAAACTATCGCCAGGAATACCAACACAACGTTTTACATAATTCGATTTTTTATCAATAGGTTTATCAATATGCCTTCCCGAAGGGTCTCTAAAAAAGTAAACGGTATCCAAAGGCCAGTTGAAAACAACAATATCACAATTCTTAATTTTCTCAAGGGCAGGTAATCTAAAATAAGGAAGTTGTGGCCATTTCAAATAAGATTTTCTTTTGATTAATGGAATGGTATCATGAACCATCGGTAAAGCAATAGTTGTCATAGGTGTTCTAGCACCATAATTTACTTTACTCACAAACAAAAAATCACCCACTAACAATGATTTTTCAAGTGATGAAGTCGGAATAGTATACGGCTGAATAAGATAAGTATGAACTAATGTTGCTACTATAATAGCAAACAAAAGCGAACTAATAGTATCACCCGTTTTTGTTTCAGCAATTAAACTTCTGTCGCTTCTGTACTCCAATTTTTGAGTATAACTTACATAATAGATATACAAGCCGAAAGTCGCTATTCCTAAAAAGGTGTCTAAGGATGAACGTTTTCCAAAACTTCTCAACGTTTCGACCCAGATTACGGGCAGCATAATTAGATTAATGATTGGAATAAAAAGTAATAAAGTCCACCAAGTTGGGCGACCAATTATTTTCATTAAAATAATTGAATTATAGACTGGAATTGCAGCTTGCCAACTTTTTCTTCCAGCGGCAACATATAATTTCCAAGTTCCTAAAAAGTGTATTACTTGAATAATCAAGAAAAAAACAAACCATTGAAATGTTGTCATAATTATTTTGTTTAAGAACCCCCTAACTCCCGAATTGGAAATTATGAATTTAGTTAGGAAGTTGAGATTTATTTATTTTTTATAATTTCATTACTATATTACTGTTACAATTTCCCCTTCGGGAGTTAGGGGGCCAAAACGTCTTTCATTGTAAATACGCCTTGTTTTCCTACGATCCATTCGGCAGCAATGACGGCACCTAAGGCAAAACCATCTCTATTGTGAGCGGTATGTTTTATTTCGATTGTGTCAACAGAAGAGTTATAGGTTACAGTATGTGTTCCTGGAACATCCTCGATTCTTTTCACCCCAATATGAATCTGTTTCTCTTTTGGTACATCTAATGTCCATTCTTTATAATTAGCGTTTTCAATAACTCCTTTCGCCAAAGAAATAGCGGTTCCGCTTGGAGCATCTAGTTTTTGGGTGTGATGAATTTCTTCCATTTCAATGGAATAAGATTCAAATTTAGCCATCATTTTGGCTAAATATTCATTCAATTCAAAGAAAAGGTTAACGCCTAAGCTAAAATTAGAACTAGAAATGAAAGCTCCTTTTTTTGACTCACAAAGAGTTACCATTTCATCATAATGAGCTAACCACCCTGTAGTTCCTGAGATAACAGGTACATTAGCATGAAAACAACTTGAAATATTGGCTACTGCTACTGCTGGTATACTAAAATCAATAGCTACATCGGCATTAGAAAGTCCTTCATAAGTGTTGAATTCATCTTTTTTCAAAACGATTTCATGACCTCTTTCCAGAGCGATTCTTTCAATAGTTTGACCCATTTTTCCGTATCCTAAAAGTGCTATTTTCATTTTTTTTTAATGCTTGTTTATTAATTCATTTCCTGAAAGCTCTCCATTTCGGAGAATTGGTTGGGCTTAAAAATTATAATTTAATGTAAGTCCAACATTTGCCCTAGATGTTACATCATTGGGGTAAATATTGGGTTTTACAGATAAGTTTTCGTTGACATTAAATTGAATCAATGCTGCATCAACATTGGCATCAATGATGTTCAAGGCATAAAACCCCAATATAAATAAGGCGGATAAGTCTCTATTTCTTTGGTAAAATTTCTGACCTGCAATCAATCTGCTTTCATCTAAGTAGGAAAATTTATCGTCGGTATAACCCTCTAATCTTCGTTTATAAGCATCTCTATATTGGTTGTAATTTTTTTTACTATCAACATAAAAATAAACACTGGTTGCTATAGCACCATAGACAAGTGGAATTTTCCAGTATTTTTTATTGTAGGCTTGACCAAGACCGGGTAAAACAGCCGAATAAAAAGCAGCTTTTGCGGGTGTTAATGGGTCAATATTTTTGGGTTTCACGCTGTCTTTCGTCATTATAGTTACATCTATTTTTCCTTGAGAAAAAACCGAAGAATTTCCTGAAAAAAAGTAAAGCAGTCCTATGAAAACGATTTTACGCACTATCCTTTAATTAATTTTAAAATTCGGTTAAAGTCTTCTTCGGACTGAAAAGGAATAGTGATTTTGCCTTTGCCGTTTCCAGCTATTTTAACATCTACTTTAGTATCAAAATAAGAATTCAAGGTGTTTTTTTGAGTATCTAAAATTTTAAATGATTCAGGTTTTGCTTTCGCCGTAGGTTTAGCTCCGCTCAGTTCGGCTCCGCCTCGGGTTGGTTTCAGACTTTCTTGATAGTTTTTTACTAAGGCTTCGGTCTCTCGTACCGAAAGATTTTGGCTTACTATTTTTTGATAGATATCCGTTTGAATGTCTTGGTTGTCAATATTAATAATGGCGCGACCATGTCCCATACTGATAAAACCATCTCTGATTCCGGTTTGGATAATAGGATCTAATTTTAACAGCCTTAAATAATTTGCAATCGTGGAACGTTTTTTTCCTACACGATCACTCATTTGTTCTTGAGTCAGCTGAATTTCGTCAATCAATCGTTGATACGAAAGCGCAATTTCTATTGGGTCTAAATCGTGTCGCTGGATGTTCTCCACCAATGCCATGATTAAGGATTCATTATCGTTGGCAATTCGGATATAGGCTGGAACAGTTTTTAAACCTACCAATGATGAGGCACGAAGACGTCGCTCTCCCGAAATTAATTGGTATTTATTAAAAGCCAATTTCCGAACGGTAATGGGTTGAATAACACCCAATTCCTTGATGGAAGAAGCCAATTCTCGTAATGATTCTTCATTAAAATTGCTTCTAGGTTGAAACGGATTAATTTCGATCGCTTCAATTTCAAGTTCAATAATATTTCCGACCACTTTATCAGCATTTTTATCTGAAGCTGATTTTATGTCGTTTTCAGGATCTTTCAGTAAAGCTGATAATCCTCTTCCCAGAACTTGTTTTTTTAGTGCTTTTGCCATAATCTATTTGCTGTTTTTTGATATAACTTCCTGGGCTAATTGCAGGTAATTATTGGCTCCTTTGCTGGTGGCATCATAGTTTATAATGCTTTCGCCAAAACTTGGTGCTTCACTCAACTTTACGTTTCGCTGAATTATGGTTTCAAAAACCATATCGTTAAAATGCTTTTGGACTTCTTCGACCACTTGATTTGACAAACGCAATCGAGAGTCAAACATAGTTAGTAATAAGCCTTCAATATCTAAATCTGGATTGTGAATTTTTTGAATACTTTTTATGGTATTCAATAATTTTCCTAAACCTTCTAATGCAAAGTATTCACATTGAATGGGTATTATAACGGAATCAGCAGCGGTCAAAGCGTTTAGAGTGAGCAAGCCGAGAGATGGAGCACAATCAATAATAATATAATCGTATTCTTCTTTAACGCTTTCTAATGCTTTTTTAAGCATATATTCTCTATTTTCCTTATCTACCAATTCGATTTCGATAGCAACAAGGTCAATATGGGATGGAATAACATCTACATTTGGAGCAGAACTAGTAATGATAGCCTCTTTTGGAGTATTGCTATGTTCTAGAATTTGATACGTACCAATTTCAACATTTTCTACATCTATGCCTAATCCTGAGGTTGCATTAGCTTGAGGATCAGCATCAATAAGTAACACTTTTTTTTCTAAAACACCTAATGAAGCGGCGAGATTTATAGACGTTGTTGTCTTTCCAACGCCTCCTTTTTGATTAGCAATCGCAATGATTTTGCCCATTTATTTTTTTGAATTTTGAACGGTAAAAATACAATTAATTATCGTTTCTGAAAATCTATTTTGTTAACATTTGTTAAGGTTTGAATATCGATAAAATGCTTTATTTTTCTTATTTTTTTTGATAGATTAATATTAAATAAGCGATTTAGACCCATTTTTAGAACTATTAGTACCTATGTCTAAACCCTTACTTCATCTATTTTTGGATAATACTAATTAACCAAATAAATATTTAATTATGAAAAAAATGTTTTTAATTACCTCCATGGCTGTTTTAACTATTATTAGTTGCCAAAAAGATGATGAATCAGTTAATGATTCAAGTTCAGTAAATTCTGCTGTTGATCCCAACACCCCATTAGATGCACAGCCCTTTATACTTGACGGGAACTCATCTACTAGTAAAACTCAGGCACCTCCTGGAACTGGATGGACTCTTAAGGCCAGTGATGAGTTTAATGATGCAACGTACAACTCAAATAAATGGACTAAAATGGATTCGGGAACAACTTCAAGAGCAACAGGAGGAAATTTTAATCCAGATATTACTTGGTGGGGGTATAAACCTGCACAGGCATGGCAAGCAGATGGTAGTTTTGTGTTATCATCAAAAAAAGCTTCTTCTTCAAGGTTTGAATGCGCTGCAATTAATTCTAATAATAAAACGGGTTTAGAAAGAAAGTATGGCTATTACGAAGCAAGTATTGATATTCAGAGTCCTGCTGAAGGTTCTCATACTGCATTTTGGCTACAAGGCGACAATCAAGGCGATACAACTCTTGATGGACAAAATGGTGCGGAGATTGATATTTTTGAATCCGCTTGGACAAACGAAACCTCAAGAACTACTATTCATATTGATGGTTATAATAATGCTACGGGTCACGAATCTACTGGGGGAGGTGATAATGATTCATGGAGTGCACCTGATATCAATTATTTATTCCGCACTTACGGTTTAGATTGGAGTAAAACCTATCTTAAAACCTACTATAATGGAAATTTGAAAAAAACGATAACAGGCACAAAATGGATTCCATTGGTTGACGAATATATTATCTTATCTACTGGTGCTTCTTTTGGATCGGGTGCACCAGGTTTTTCAAGTAGAGCTGTAGGTTCTGTGACTTATAGTTATGTAGATTGGATTAGAGTTTACAATAAAGATTCGGATTCAAATTATAATTAATTTTTTTTTTGAATAAAAACCTGCTTAATATTAAAGTTAAAGCAGGTTTTTATTTTTTTTAAATATGTTAAGGATATAACTATTCCGTTTTTTTATTTCTTTACATTTTTCAATAAACAATCAATCATACTAAATCGAAATAAAAACATAGTTGATAATGACTGATAGAATATTAGGTTTTTTTATTTGTTTTACTTTTTTAGCCTTTCAATCTTGTAAGTTAGAAAACTCTAACAATAAAGAAGTTAACACAATATCTGGTCAAGAAAATGACACTAAAAAATTAAGCTTGTACCAAATGGAAACTATTAATAAGACGCTTATTGATAGTGTAGAAAAAAGAATTTTGGAACAAGTCAAACAAAGAGATTTTGTAAATATGTTTAAAGAGGCAGATACTTCTTTAGTTAAGTTAATTGATGTTTCAGATGTAAAAGTATATTTCAAAATGATTGATCGTTTTTATGGTCATATCGATACGCTAAAGATGTATGGAACAACTTCAACAGAAAATGGTAAAAGACTTGATTATATTGCCAATTTTTCGTCGGGAGATAGTTTAGAACTAAATTACAACATTCTTTATTATAAACATGATGTCAAGCTATCCTACATAACTATGAATCGTTTTAGTAAAGATCCAATACCCGCAGGTGTTTTTAAAACGTTTAAACCAAAAATTGACAATATCTTTAAAAGAAATGTTGAACTCGTTTACAACGATTGTACTACAATGTTTAGATCAAAAATTACTAGAGAAAGAATCAGCAATTTACTAGACAAGAATTTAAAAAATAATAACAGTGTTTATGAACTTGTAGATTGTAAACCGTTAATTTTTGGTAAAAGACAAGTAGGTTTTCTAGTAAAAACTCAAAAAGTATTGAATAATGGTATAACTAAGAAAATTAATATTCCATTTTTTCTAGACGAATATGGTGGTTATAAAATGGCAGATATTCAAATAAGTAAATAAAAAAATGGAGAATAAAGATTTTTTATTCTCCATTTTCTTTAAATATAAATACAAATATGTTTTTTTGCAACCCGAATACTTCAAAATGGAATCTTAATCCCCAACTATCTATAGACTACTAACCATTCTTCTTTGCCTTTATCATCATTTCTAATTGATCCCATAATTCTTCGGGGATGGCTTCAAGCATATTAAATTCGCCTGCACCTTGCAACCATTCGCCACCGTCAATCACAATAACTTCGCCATTAATATAGGCAGAAAAATCAGAAACTAAATAAGCTGCTAGATTGGCTAATTCTTGATGATTGCCTACTCGTTTCATAGGTACTTTTTTCGACATGTCAAATTTATCGGCTAAATTTCCGGGTAATAATCTCTCCCAAGCTCCTTTGGTAGGGAAGGGGCCTGGTGCAATAGCATTCGAGCGGATACCGTATTTTGCCCATTCTACAGCTAGGCTTCTCGTCATGGCTAAAACTCCAGCTTTAGCGGCGGCACTTGGTACCACATAAGCCGAACCCGTAAAGGCATAGGTAGTAACAATATTTAAAATTGTTGCCGAAGTTTGTTTGGTCTCAATCCAATGTTTTCCAAAAGCAAGAGTACAGTTTTTAGATCCTTTTAATACAATATCAAGTACTGTATCAAAAGCATTGGCGGATAATCTTTCAGTAGGCGAAATGAAATTTCCTGCGGCGTTATTCAACAAGACATCCACTTTCCCGAAGGTTTTTAAAACTTCTTGTAGCATCGTTTCTACTTGGTCATAATGCCGCACATCACATTGCAAAGGCAAACAAATTCCACCAGTTTGGCTTTGCCCAGTTCGGCTTTGCCTCGTGTCAGCTTCCAATTCTTTAGCTGTGTTTTTTAGTTTGTCTAAATCTCTTGAAGTGATGGCAACTTTGGCGCCTAATTCCATAAAATACTTAGTCATGGCTTTGCCCAAACCGCTACCTCCTCCAGTCACCACAATTACTTTACCTTCAAGGGCATTATCCCGAAGCATTTTTGCTGAAAAATCCATAGTTATTTTTTTTGATGGGTAAATATAATAAAAGATAGTATGCGCACATACTATTTTTCTGATTTGATGGTTTGTGTTTTTTAAATACTCAGCTTTAGTTTAGGCTGTTAACAAAGCGCTACAAATACTAATTGCTGCATCGCTAATCTTAGTGCCAGGACCAAAAATCGAGAGTACTCCAATATCAAAAAGAAATTGGTAATCTTGTGCTGGAATAACACCACCAACGACAACTTTGATGTCCTGTCGGTTGCGCTCTTTGAGTGCTGCAAACACTTGAGGCACTAATGTTTTGTGTGCCGCTGCAAGTGACGATATGCCTATGATTTGAACATTGTTTTTGATGGCTAGCTCTACCGTTTCTTGTGGAGTTTGAAAAAGAGGACTAATACTAACTTTAAATCCTATATCGGCATAAGCTGTTGCCACAACTTTGGCACCACGATCATGCCCATCTTGTCCCATTTTTGCAATTAAAATTCGTGGTGGAGCCCCATTTTTTTGGGTAAATTCAATTGCAAGTTGTTTTGCTTTTTCGAATTTTTTGTTATTTTTTATTTCATGACCATACACACCGCTTACGGTTTTTATTTGAGCTTCATACCTGCCGAAAACAGTCTCTAGTGCGTCACTAATTTCTCCTAGAGTTGCTCGGTTTCTAGCAGCTTCAATGGCTAAATCTAGTAAATTGCCTTCACCAGTTTGAGCACATGTGGTTAATTGGTGAAGTGCTATAATTACGTTTTCAGAGTTTCTAGACTTTTTAATTCGGTTTAATAATTCCAATTGTTGTTGGCGTACCTTTTGATTATCGACATCAAGAGTTTTGATAGGATCTTCTTTTATTAATTGGTATTTGTTAACGCCAATAATAATATCTTGTTCACTGTCAATACGCGCTTGTTTTTTTACTGCAGCTTCTTCAATGCGTAGCTTTGGGATTCCAGTTTCTATAGCTTTTGTCATACCCCCCAATTTTTCTATCTCTTCGATATGGTTCCAAGTACTTTGTACTAATTCATGGGTCAAGCTTTCGACATAATAACTTCCGCCCCAAGGATCAACTGTCTTAGTGATTTTGGTTTCTTCTTGAATAAATAATTGAGTGTTTCTAGCAATTCTAGCCGAAAAATCACTGGGGAGTGCAATAGCTTCATCTAAGGCATTGGTATGAAGTGATTGAGTACCACCAAAAATAGCTGCGCTTGCTTCAATACAAGTTCTAGCTACATTATTAAATGGGTCTTGCATTGTTAAACTCCAACCACTAGTTTGGCAATGTGTCCGTAAAGCTAATGATTTTGGGTTTTGAGGATTAAACGGTTTAACTAATTTAGCCCAAATCATTCGGGCCGCTCGCAATTTGGCAATTTCCATAAAATGATTCATTCCAATTCCAAAAAAAAAGGATAGGCGGGGAGCAAAATCATCGATTTTCATTCCTGTGCTTAGTCCAGTCCTAATATATTCCAATCCATTTGCCAAGGTGTAGGCTAGTTCAATATCGGCGGTAGCACCAGCTTCTTGAATATGGTATCCCGATATAGAAATGGAGTTGAATTTCGGCATTTTCTTTTGGGTATATTCAAAAATATTTGCAATAATTTTCATGGAAGATTCGGGCGGATAGATATAAGTATTTCGAACCATAAATTCCTTCAAAATGTCATTTTGAATTGTACCTGCTAATTGTTCGGGTGTAATGCCTTGCTCTTCGGCTGCGACAATAAAGAATGCTAAAATTGGCAAAACCGCTCCATTCATAGTCATTGAAACGGATATTTCATGGAGTGGAATTTGGTCAAAGAGAATTTTCATATCTTCAACCGTGTCTATGGCAACTCCTGCTTTGCCAACATCTCCTACTACACGTTCATGATCGGAATCATACCCTCTATGGGTAGGTAAGTCAAAAGCTATTGAAAGTCCTTTTTGTCCTGCGGCGAGATTTTTTAGGTAAAATGAATTACTTTCTTCGGCTGTAGAATACCCTGCATATTGCCGAATTGTCCAAGGTTGACGATTATACATAGTAGCATAAGGACCTCTCAGAAAAGGTGGAAATCCAGCTCCAAAGTCAAGATGTTCTAGCTTTTCAATGTCTTGTTCGCTGTATTTCGATTGTATTGTAATGCCTTCGGAGGTGAGAAAGTTGTTTCTTTCTAACTTCTCACTTCTCACTTCTAACTTTTCAATTTTGATATGTTGAAGATTTTTACGCATTATTTGTCAATAATTTTAAAAGTCGAATTTTGTTTAAAATGTTTGGTATTTATGCCCTCAATAAGTCCAGAGCTAATTGTCGTTGCCGTTCCACCTAAGAAAAGTAATATAGACGAATCATTTCCAGATGTTGCAGAAACTGCCGATGCACCTACTGCAGCAATTCCAGTTAAGAATAAGCCAGTTTTGATAGTGCCTAAAATTAGAGGCTGTCTTTTTATAGTCAATATACTATCTACTTTCACTAATTTATGGTTAATTATTAAAGTTTGATTGTCTGAAAAGTGAATCTTTCCAACGTGTTTTTTTCTATCCAATGTTCTTATTTTTACTCTTTGGTTTTCTACAAATATCTTGACTTTTCCATTTTTAATATTGGTAATTTCAAAAGCCTTTTGTTGTGAAAATACGTTAAAAGCGGTTAGAAGGAGGAACAAATACAATAGTGTTTTCATATCGGTAGGTTTTGGTTTTTTTCTTCTTCTTGGAGTCTGTTTTTTTCTGTTTTTTCAGACAATCTTGTTTCGAATATAGGGGTAATTAAAGTTTTTCTCGGTTTTATTTTTAAGAACGGAAATAGTTCTAATTTATCTTTCATCTTATTCGTTGGATTGATATATTTGTTTGAACCCACAAGAATTTCTTTATTCGAATCGAATAATTCTTGTTCTTTATCAGCACTTTCTTGAATTTTTCGTTTGATAACGCCTTCATTAAGTTGTTTCAAAAAACCACCCTGTGCTTCTATATCTTTAAATAAAGTTAGCGCTTTTTCGGCTAATTGTTGCGTCAGACTTTCGATATAATAACTACCATCGGCAGGGTTATTGACCTTATCAAAATAACTTTCGTTTTTGAGAATAAGCAATTGATTTCTAGCTATCCGATCACCAAACTCATTACTTTTATGGTATAAAGCATCAAATGATAGGTTTGCAATGGTGTCAGCACCTCCTAAAATCCCACTCATACATTCGGTAGTAGTTCGCAACATGTTGATATTGTAATCATATAGTGTTTTGTTGCGTTTTGTGGGTGAAACTATTATATGGCATTTTAAATTAGGGTTATATTCTTTTGCAATCAAGGAAAAAAGCAACCGCAGTGCCCGAAGTTTTGCTATTTCAAAAAAGTAATTACTTCCTACAGAAACCTGAAATACTATGGGTTTATGAATAGGATTAATTAGGTTCAAATATTCGTTAGCATGACTTAGGCTATAAGCGATTTGTTGTACCATAGTAGCACCAGCATTTTGATATAAACTGCTGTTAATGGAAATAAACGATATGTTTTTAGTCGATTTAGAAAGTAAATTTAAGGTCTCAAAATTATTTTTTTCTGGAGTGACAAACCAATTCCCGTCTTTTGCTAAATGACCTATCGGGTCAATATTACTGAAGATAGTTGCTTTTTTTTCATTAGCTATCGCATCAATTTTTTTGATTAAATCAATAGCAATAAAATCAAAATTAAAATATACTGGTATTTTTTCTAAAGGAATATTTTCTAAAAGTTTTTCGAGATTTATTTCTTTGTTTGGAATGGTAAAGCTGATACTTTCGGCTCCTCGATTGATGCTGTTTAAGGCTTTAAGATTTGATTTTGACACATCGTGAACATAGATTTTTTGGCAAATTAAAAAAGAATTTGATTGATTACTGTTGTAGAAACTTCCTTGAAATTCATCGTTATGATAAAAAGGTTTTACCTTAATACCATCGGGTGAATTCCAAATTAAAGAGCCGTTATAGTCGGCACCATCGAGTTCAAATTGAATTCGTTGTTTCCACTGTTTGGAGGAAATAGGGTCAAAATCATCGAAAAGTTTATTCATTTAAGATATTAAATGAGCTGTTTAATTTATTTTTTTAGCGTGTCACCCTCAAATTCTATAAGATAAATATCTTCATTTTCTTTTTTCATATAGTATTTTTCACGGGCATATTTTTCAATATGATTGGGGTCTTTTAGTAGTTTGATATTTTCTTTGTCTTTTCTAATTTCTTCTTGATAGTAGGTTTTGTTATCTTCGAGTTCCTTAATCTGTTTATTTAAAATGCGATGGTCAAAATAAGAATAGTTATCCAAAAATATCATCCATGTTGTAAAAAACAACAATACCCAAACGTATTTGTTACTTAAAAATTGATACCAAGGTTTGTCTTTATATGAATTCATTTTTTTTTGATTTAAAAAAAAGTCTATTAATTTGAGGTTTTTGTTATATGAAGGAATAAGATTTTGTAACTTCAAAAATAGTCAAAAACGGTGTGTTTTTAACTTATATTCTTGTTTTTTGTTCACATTCGACTAAAAAAAAACAGTACTATCTAAAAGTCAATATTTTTTTGCATCAACCTTTATGTATTTATATCAAAACAAAATAAATTTAATTTCATACATTTTCTGTTATTAAATAATTATTTTTGCAACCTCATAAAAAGATATAATACTTTAAAATATTATGGTAAAAGATTTATTCGAAAGAATTCAAAACAATAAAGGACCTCTTGGAAAATGGGCTTCGCAAGCAGAAGGTTATTTTGTTTTTCCAAAATTAGAAGGAGAACTTGGGCCTAGGATGCAGTTTCAAGGAAAAGACATTTTGAACTGGAGTTTGAATGATTATCTAGGACTAGCTAATCATCCAGAAGTTCGTAAAGCCGATGCAGATGCAGCCATAGAGTTTGGAGCAGCTTACCCAATGGGAGCCAGAATGATGTCTGGACATACTAAATATCATGAACAACTTGAAGAAGAATTAGCTGCGTTTGTAATGAAAGAATCGGCTTATTTATTGAATTTTGGTTACCAAGGAATCATGTCTACAATTGATGCTTTGGTGACTCGAAATGATGTGATTGTTTATGATGTAGATGCGCATGCTTGTATTATTGATGGGGTTCGTTTGCATAGTGGAAAACGTTTTACCTACCGCCACAATGATATAGAAAGCATGGAGAAAAACCTGCAACGTGCTACAAAATTAGCCGAAACTACCGGTGGTGGAATCTTATTCATTACAGAAGGTGTTTTCGGGATGCGAGGGCAACAAGGAAAATTAAAAGAAATTGTTGCCATGAAAGAAAAATACAATTTCCGTTTATTAGTTGACGATGCTCACGGTTTTGGAACTCTCGGAAAGACTGGTGCTGGAGCAGGAGAGGAGCAAGGTTGTCAAGATGGAATAGATGTTTATTTTTCGACTTTTGCAAAATCAATGGCGAATATAGGTGCTTTTGTAGCCGCTGATAAAGACATTATTGATTATTTGAAATATAATTTACGTTCCCAGATGTTTGCCAAAGCGTTGCCAATGATTCAAACTATTGGTTCCTTAAAACGCTTGGAATTGTTACGTAATTCATCCGAAATTAAAGATAAACTTTGGGTAAATGTAAATGCATTACAAAATGGGTTAAAATCTCGAGGATTTAATATCGGGGATACGAATACTTGTATCACACCAGTTTATCTTGAAGGAAGTGTTCCAGAAGCTATGGTTATGGTCAATGATTTGAGAGAGAATTATGGTATTTTCTTATCGATTGTAATTTATCCTGTCATTCCAAAAGGAATTATTTTACTGCGTATGATACCAACAACATCGCATACATTGTCTGATGTTGAGGAAACACTTACTGCATTTGAAGCGATTCGTGAGAAATTAGAAAATGGTACGTATAAAGAAATAGCAAGTAAAACTACTGTAGATTTAGATGCTTAATACAAATTCAGAAATAGTTTAAACACAAAACCCATCTACGTGATGGGTTTTGTGTTTAAAGTTTTAATCTAAATGTTTTCCGTTTTTTATGCATCACAGGTTGGAAGTTTTTCCACAGCAATTGTACTTTGCTATTTTCTTCTAATTCTGGATTGGTTTCAATGTATTTGATGCCTCGTTTGGTAAATACTTTGTGCATTTCTCTAAAAATGATAGCCGCAACTCCTTTATTTTGGTATTCAGGGTCAACACCGATGAGATAAAATTCTGCATATTCATTTTTACGCATAGCATTTAATAAATGCAAGAAACCGAAAGGAAATAAACTCCCGTTGGCTTTTTGAAACGCTTTCGAAAAAGACGGCATTGTTATTCCAAAGGCGACAAGTTTACCATTTTTGTCAATCACACAGTTAATAAAATCGGGATGAATAAAGGAAATGTATTTTTCTTTGTAATGATCAATCTGAAATTGCTGTATGGGCACAAAAGATTCTAATTCGGCATAGGATTTATTAAGCAATCCAAACATTTCATCTACATAAGGTAAAATGGATTTAGATGTTTTGAATGTCAATGCCTTTAATTGGTAGCGTCTTTCGATTAATTCGGACAAAGGACCAAACTTGTCCATGTGAATGTTTTTGAACTCAATTTTGTATTCATGCCACTCAGACTCTTTTGTAAAGCCTAATGTTTTTAAATGTTCTGGATAATATTCATAATTATAAATACCAATCATGGTAGCTAATTGATCGAAACCGTCGGTAAGCATTCCAGCTTTATCCATATTAGAAAACCCTACGGGACCTTCTATATATTCTAGATTATTGGCTTTTCCAATTTCGGCTACTTTGTTGATTAAAGCTCTAGTAACTTCGATATCATCGATAACATCAAACCAACCGAACCGCATTTTTAACTTCTTTTGTTCTTTAGTTTCGACCCGATTAATGATGGCTGCAATTCGCCCAACAATAGTGTTATTTTTATAGGCTAAAAAGAACTGCGCCTGAACCGAATCAAAAATTGGATTCTGTTTGTCAAAACTTTTGAGTTCGTCCTTAATTAATGGTGGCACCCAAAAATGATTGTTTTTATATAATGAAAAAGGGAATTTTATAAATTGAGTTAGTTCACTTTTGGTAATGGCTTCTTTTATCGTAATCATTGCTGTTTTTGATTGTAGGTTTATTCTATGTGGTTTTGGACTTTTTTTTGCTGAATATCAATTTTTAACACTCATTCTTACTTCTTTATAATTAGCGTCATACCTCCAAGAAAACCCAATTCCTCCATACAGTATGGACGGTGTGTTTTTTAAACTACTACTCACCGAAGCATCAATTTGTATGTCTTTTGTAAGTAAATAAGCGGCACCACCACGAACAATAGCATCACTATAAAAATCACTTTTAAACCCTTGGTTTTCTACAAAACCAGACCATTTCTTGTTGAATCCTCTAGTTAGAGTTAGCACATAACCATAACTAGGAAAATCACTCGAAATGTAATCGGCAATGATGTTGGTTACAAAAACCCATCTTCCATCTCCCAAATGGTTTTGTGTAATCAGTATAAATTTTGGAGTAATACTCGCTTTAGAAGAGAAAGCATAGGGATTATCAGAAAAGATTAGGTTTGCACCAACAAATGCTGAAACGGCAGGTATTAATTGATGCCATTTAAAAGATTGATTGGCTTTCCAACTTAAAAGATTTACTTTTTCTTTGTAATTTTTGAACGGATCATAAATCAAATATTTTGCGCCAAAAACGGTTTGTTTTAAACCTGACCTGTCGGGATAAATTAAGGAAGGATTTAATTTTTCATATTGATATTGAAGGTCAGCAACTAATTCTAGTTTTTCTCTAAAAAAACCGAAACGTAAAGTCATATCTAAACCAAACCCATTGGCGTCATAATTTAAAATAGCGTGTTTTTCTTGAATGCCGTATATCCCAGTTTCAACTTGAATAACCGATTTTCCTACTGAAAAAGCCGACATGGTTTCGCCTGGTCTATTGGAGTTTATTTGATCTGTATGTTGACCATAATGAATGCTTGGAATGCTAAATAAAGCTGTAGCCAAAAGGGTTTTGATTTTGAACATGATATTTTTGTTTGCTTAAAAATTGATTATGCTTTTTCAAATGTACTATATTTTATTATTTATTTAAGAAGGATAGTTTAATTTTGAACGATGGAATTGTTAATTTTGCCAAAAATTATTTGATTATGCAAACAGCTTCTTTTAATGGTTTTATAAAAGCAGTATTTTACTTTCTTGCTTTCTATTATATTTTTAAATTTTTGGCAAAGTTATTTTTACCATTATTGATTAAAAAAGTAGTTGAAAAAGCGGGTGAGAATTTTCAAAATCAGCACCAAAACGCACAGGATAACACTTGGAGAAAAACATCTAATAATGAAGAAATTATTATAGATAAATCTAAGGTAAAAAATCCTCGTGAAACAAAAAAAGTAGGAGAATATGTTGATTATGAAGAATTAGAATAGAAGCCCCACCCCAACCCTCCCCAAAGGGAAGGGAGGCGAGTCCTGTTTAATCAAAACTTCAATATCAAGATACCACAAACCCAAAACCACAAACCCAAAACCAATTTAATGAAGCAACTTCAAAAGATTTATCCACACCTTATCGCCATACTTGGTTTTGTACTTGTTTCCATAATTTATTTTTACCCTGTTTTGCAAGGAAAAAAGATTTTTCAATCGGATATTGCGCAATACACAGGGATGGCGAAGGAGCAAAACGATTTTAGAGCCACAAAACATCAAGAACCCTATTGGACAAATTCAGCCTTTGGCGGAATGCCGACCTATCAATTAGGGGCAAAATATCCTCACGATTACATCGGAGCAATTGATGATGCCATTCGGTTTTTGCCTCGCCCTGCGGATTATTTGTTTTTGTATTTTCTAGGGTTGTATGGTTTGCTTTTGGTTTTAAAAGTAGATCCGCTCAAAGCATTTTTTGGAGCTATAGCTTTTGGTTTCTCTACTTATCTAATCATAATTTTGGGTGTTGGGCATAATGCCAAAGCCCATGCTATTGGATATATGCCACTAGTAATTGCTGGAATTATTTTAGTCTTTCAAAAAAAATACATTTGGGGCGGATTGCTCACTATGTTTGCTGTGGCATTAGAAATTAATGCCAATCACTTTCAAATGACCTATTATTTATTGATTTTTATATTGATTTTATCGGGTTATTTTATGTATCAGGCACTCAAAGAAAAAGAATATAAATCGCTTTCTATTTCGTTTGGTGTTTTAGCAATTGCTGGAATATTTGCACTGGGTGCCAATGCCACCAATTTATTGGCTACAGCCGAATATACGGATTTTAGCACTCGTGGCAAAAGTGAATTGACATTTAATGCCGATGGAACTAAAAGCACAGGCAATAGTGCCTTGACAAAAGATTATATTACCGAATATAGTTATGGTATTATGGAAAGTTTCAATCTTATTGCCCCACGCCTTTTTGGTGGATCCAATAGTGAAGCTGTTGGTCAGGATAGTGAAATGTATAAATTCATGATTGGTCAAGGAGTTCCCGAAGTTCAAGCAAATGATTTTGTTTCTGGAATGCCCACCTATTGGGGCGATCAGCCTATTGTGGCAGCACCAGCATACATTGGAGTTGTAGTTTTCTTTTTGGCAATTTTAGCTTTGTTTATTGATAAGAGAAAAATAAAATATGTTTTCCTTTCTGGAGCTATTGTAGCATTATTACTTTCTTGGGGTAAAAATTTCGCCCTTTTGACCGACTTTTTTATTGATAACATTCCATTATACAATAAGTTTAGAGCGGTTTCTTCTATTCAAGTGATTTTGGAATTGTGCTTTCCTGTTTTGGCTATTTTGGGTTTACAATCTTTTTTTACTTTAGAAAAAGAAGCCCAAAAGAAAGGGGTATTACAAGCTGGAACCTTGAGTTTTGGGATTATCGTTATTTTGTTTTTGGCCAAAGGAATGTTTAGTTTTTCGGGTGGGAGTGATGCTTATTTTTTAGAAAGCTATGGGCCAGGTTTTGTTGATGCTTTAAAATTGGATAGAAAAAGTTTGTTTAGTGCCGATTTGTTGCGTTCAGGATTCTTTATTGTAATCGTATTTGGGGTATTATGGTTGTTTATTCAAAAGAAATTAGCTCAAAATACCGCAATCATTGTTGTGGGATTACTCCTAATTTTTGATTTATTTTTTGTAGATAAAAAATATGTTTCTGCCAAAGATTTTGTTTCCGGTAGGGAAGTAGAAGTGCCTTTTCAAGAATCTCCTGCCGATACCCAAATTTTGCAAGACACTACTCATTATCGAGTTTTTGAGGTTGACGGCAATATGTCGAGTGCTAGAGCTTCTTATTTTCATCAATCGATTGGTGGTTATAGTGCTGTAAAACCTCGAAGAATGCAACAATTATTTGATTACCAAATTGCCAAAAACAATATAGAAATCCTGAATATGTTGAATGTAAAATATGTCATTCAAACCGATTCGACAGGAAGCCCAATTCCGTCTCAAAATCCGAATACGAATGGAAATGCGTGGTTTGTAAAATCCTTAAAAACGGTAAGTTCAGCTGATGCAGAAATGAATTTTTTGGATAAATTAGACACTAAAAATGTAGTGGTTGTAAATGATGAGTTTGTAACAATTACTCAGTTTAAAGGAAATACAAAAACATTTCAAAAAGATTCACTAGCTACAATTAGTTTAGATTCTTATAAGCCAAACCATTTAAAATACACTTCTAATAACTCAAATGAAGGACTGGCTGTATTCTCCGAAATGTATTATAAAAACGGTTGGAAAGCTACTATTGACCGAAAAGAAACTGAAATTTTTAGAGTAGATTATGTGTTAAGAGGAATAAAAGTTCCAGCAGGAAAACATAAAATAGAATTCAAATTTGAACCACAAGTGGTCAAAACGGGAAGTACAATTACATTAATTAGTTCTATAGGAATGTTGTTGTTATTGTGTGGAGGAATTTATTTTGGAAAGAAAAAAAGACATTAGAATAAGGAGAATAGATTAAATGACTTTCTAAAATTGTATATTTGAATATGAAATCGCCATTAACAATAAGTTTGCCTAAGCAAACACCAATAAGTAAAAGGCGACCCGAGCGTTAGCGAACTGGCGAAGCTTACCATACCTGCCTGTCGGCAGACAGGTATATGATCGCTAAAAAATAAAAATTTACATATATGAAATCAAAAGACATTAAAAAAGATACTATTCAAAATAAAGAATTGAATTCAATAGCTTCTGATTTACAAAAGTTGTATTCTGAAAGAATAGAACGTTTTATGTCATTGGTTGAACTTTCTTATGCCTTGAAAACTTCCCCTAGGATTATTCAGAAAAAATAATGCTTCAAGAAATTTTAAATATTTGGAAAGTATTCAACGAAAAAAAGGTTCGTTATTTAACCATTGGTGGTTTAGCCGTAAATATTTACGGCTATACCCGAAATACTGGCGATATTGATATTTTAATCGAAGATACTTTAGAAAATAGAAAAAATTTGCGTTTGGCTTTTGCAACAATTGGAATTGGGGATTTTCCACAAATTGAAACAATGCAATTTGTTGCTGGTTTTACTGACTTTACCATTTCTTATGATTTAAGGTTGGATGTGATGACTTCGGTTAAGGGGTTAGAGAATGAAAATTTTGAGGACTTATTTCAAGATGCCACAATATTAATTTTACAGGAAGTACCTGTTTATTTCATAGATTATCATAATTTAATTATTGCGAAAAAAGCCGCAAATCGTCCAAAAGATTTGTTAGATATTGAAGAACTTAAAAAAATAAATTGAAATTGTCAATGATGAAATCAAATTTTGTTGACAATTCTGGAATTCCCCCTTTGGGGGTTAGGGGGCTAAAAATCCTCATCATTACTTATTATTGGCCACCTTCAGGAGGGCCGGGAGTACAGCGATGGTTAAAATTTGTGAAATATTTGCCCGATTTTGGCGTACAGCCCATTGTTTATATTCCAGAGAATCCGACCTATCCCATTGTTGACGAAAATTTGGTAGAAGAAGTTTCGGATAAGGTTATTATTTTAAAACATAAAATCTTCGAACCCTATCAATTGGCTTCGTTTCTTTCAAAGAACAAAACCAAAAAAATGAATTCGGGAATTATACCCAATCAAAAAAAACAATCTCTACTTGATAAACTATTTCTTTGGATTCGTGGAAATCTTTTTGTTCCCGATGCGCGTGTTTTTTGGGTCAAACCTTCGGTTGTGTTTTTAGAAAAATACATACAAGTAAATAATATCGATATTATAATCACATCAGGTCCGCCACATAGTTTACACCTCATAGGACTGGAATTAAAACAGAAGTTAGGCGTAAAATGGTTTGCTGATTTTCGGGATCCTTGGACGACTATTGGCTATCATAAATCCCTGCGATTATCGAATTATGCTGTCAAAAAACACAAAGATTTAGAATACCAAGTTTTGAATACTGCCGATACGATTATCGTGACCAGCAATACCACAAAAAAAGAGTTTCAAACCTTAACAAACCAACCAATAGAAGTTATTACAAATGGTTTTGATACTGAGAATTTAGGACAACAAACTTTGGACACAAAATTCAGTTTAGCACATATTGGCTCTTTTCTATCAGAAAGAAATCCGCAACTACTTTGGGAATGTTTAGTTGAACTCATCGATGAAATCCCAGATTTCAAAACCCATTTGCAAATAAAACTTATTGGAGCAGTGAGTCAAGAAGTATTAGAAACAATAACTCAATTTGGATTAAAATCGTATTTGAATAACTTGGGTTATGTTTCACACAATGAAGCGATTGTACATCAAAAAAAGTCGCAAGTATTGTTGCTTATCGAGATTAATTCCGAAGACACCAAAAGCATTATTCCAGGAAAATTATTTGAATATATGGTTTCTGGGAGACCTATTGTTGCCATTGGTCCCAACGGTTCCGACTTTGCCGAAATCATTACCAATACGAACACTGGAGTATTCTTTGATTATTCCGAGAAAGTGAAACTAAAAAGTGTACTTTTGGACTTTTATAATCAATTTTTAGAAGGAAAATTACAAGCAAATGGAGTGGGATTACAACAGTATTCAAGAAAAAAATTGACTGAAAGATTGGCTCAACTTCTAACTTCTAACCTCTAACTTCATCAATGGGAATAGTACTAAATCAATCTTTAAAAAACACAATTATAACTTATATTGGCTTTGGAATTGGTGGTATCAATACTATTTATTTATATCCTGTTTTTCTGGGAGCAACATATTATGCTTTAGCTAATTATATACTTTCTAGTGCTAATGTTATTATGCCGTTGTTTGCTATTGGTATGCAGAATACTCTGGTGAAATTTTATTCACAATATCAAACTAATGAAGAAAGGTCTCGGTTTTTATCTTTTACGGTATTGTTTCCTTTAATCGTAATCACCCCAATGTTATTATTTGGTTTCTATTATTTTGATGAAATTATATTCTTTTTATCTAAAAAAAATATAATCGTAAAAAAATACATTTGGTTAATACCATTTATAGGAATATGTATGGCTTATTTCGAAATTTTTTATGCTTGGTTACGCGTTCACATGCACTCTGTTTTTGGAAATTTTATAAAGGAAGTGGTATTGCGATTGTTTTCTTCGGTTTTGATTATTGGTGTCTATTATGATTGGATAACGGTTGAGGGGTTTGTCTATGCTACCGCTTTTGTTTATTTATTGGCTTTGTTAGTTACTATGTTTTATGCATTTCACATACAAAAACCTGTTTTTCAATTGACTATTCCCGATAATGTTAAGGACGTGTTGGTGTATACTTTTTACATTATTTTATCAGGCAGTGTGGCTAATTTACTTTTGGATGGTGATAAGATGATTTTGAACCAATACATGAAAATTGAAAACATTGCTTATTATTCCGTTGCAACATACATCGCTTTGGTAATATCCGTACCAAGTCGTGCCATGCACCAAATTGTGTATCCCATTACAGCCAAGTTGATGCACGAAGACAAACATGATGAGATGAATGTTTTATACAAAAAAACATCTATAAATCTTCAAATTGTTGGAGGGTTTGTAATGTTAGGGATTTTTGTCAATATTAATCAATTGTATCAATTAGTGCCTGATGAATACAAAGGAGGTATTCCTGTGGTATTTATGATTGGGTTGTCTAAATATTTTGATTTGATTTTGGGGAACAACAATGCCATTATTTTTAATACTAAATATTATCGAGCAGTATTATTTCTAGGAGTACTTTTAGTAGTTTTGACAGTAGCTTTAAATATGATTTTTATTCCTATTTATGGCATTATAGGTTCCGCTTTTGCAACCTTACTGTCTATTACTTTATATAGTTTAGCCAAATTACTTTTTGTGGTAAAGCGTTTGGATTTGTATCCTTTTACGATGCAAACCTTACATTCTTTAACACTTACATTCGTTTTGTTTTTGGCTTTTTATTTCTGGGATTTTCCTTTTTATCCCATAATTTCGATTGTATTAAAATCGATTTTAGTGACAATCGCTTATGTTTATTTAAACTATAAGTTTGTTATTTCTACTGAAATTAATGAGGTAATAGATACGCTTCTGCGTAAAATTAAACTGGTAAAGTAACCTAATATAAATTTTGAAATTTCGAAGGGTTTACTTCGTTCATCATAGCATATACTTTTTCGAAAATATCTTCGGTAGATGGTTTCGAAAAATAATCGCCATCGGTACCATAAGCAGGTCTATGTGCTTTTGCAGTTAGTGTTTGAGGTTTACTGTCTAAGTATTGATACCCATCTTGTTTTTCAATAATTTGCTGTAAAATGTAAGCCGAAGCACCGCCAGGAACATCTTCATCAATTACTAACAGTCTATTTGTTTTGGCAATACTTTTTACAATATCACTATTGATGTCAAAAGGGAGTAGGGATTGCAAATCAATAATTTCACAATCAATACCTATTTCTAATAATTCTTTTGCAGCTCGCTCCACTAAACGTAGGGTAGAACCATAGGAAACCAAAGTAATATCAGTTCCTTTTTTGATAGTTTCTATTACGCCAATAGGGGTTTTGAATTCGCCAAAATTTAAAGGCATTTTTTCTTTAATGCGATAGCCATTAAGACATTCTATTACCAATGCTGGTTCATCACATTCCATTAAAGTATTATAAAATCCAGCCGCTTTAGTCATGTTTCTAGGAACTAATATGTGAATTCCTCTTAAGGCATTAATTATCATTCCCATAGGGGAACCAGAATGCCAGATACCTTCTAAACGATGTCCGCGAGTTCTAATTATTAATGGAGCTTTTTGTTTTCCAAGGGTTCTATATTGCAATGTAGCCAAATCATCACTCAAAATTTGAATAGCATATAATAAATAATCCAAATATTGAATTTCGGCTATTGGACGCAAACCTCTCAACGCCATGCCAATTCCTTGTCCGATGATAGTAGTTTCTCTAATACCAACATCGGCAACACGAAGTTCTCCGTATTTTTCTTGTAATCCTTCTAATCCTTGGTTAACATCACCAATATTTCCAGCATCTTCACCAAAAATTAAGGATTCAGGATATTTTGTAAAAATAGCATCAAAATTATCTCTGATAATCATTCTACCATCAGTATCTTCTGTGGCATTGGGTTCATAAATAGGCAAAACTTCTTGTACAGAAAATACATTTGAATCGGATTCTGAGTGTAAATTACTATTGAATTTTGGTGCTGTTTTAGCAATATAATTTGATATCCAGCTTGATAATTCCGACTTTCCCGTTTCATTAATTACCAATCGCAACACCTTACGTGCTGTAACTAGAATCTCTTTTTTGAAAGGGTTTTTAATACTATCTAAATCAGAGGCGTATTTTAGAATTACTTCTTTATTTTTACTTTCAGTTGCTATTTTTTCTAACAAAGCAACGAGTTCTTTTTGTTCCTCTATAACGGGTTCGATAAAAGCTTTCCAAGCTGCTTTTTTCCCTTCTAAAACTTCTTTTCTGGTTTCAATATCAATAGCTTCAATTTCTTCAGGGGAAGCAATATTAATAGCAATCATCCACAGCTTCATTTGACGCAAACAGTCATATTCTTTTTCCCAAGCTAGTCTTGCAGCGTCTTTATATCGTTCATGCGAACCCGAACTGGAATGTCCTTGTGGTTGTGTCAGTTCTTCTACATGAATTAATACCGGAGTGTGTCTTTCACGTGCTAAATCAGCGGCTTTTTCATAAGTAGCGATTAAATCGGCATAATCCCAGCCTTTAACTTTCAATATTTCAAAGCCATTAGAATCTTCTTCGCGTTGGTATCCTTTTAAAATTTCGGATATGCTCTCTTTGGTAGTTTGGTATTTTGCATGTACCGAGATTCCGTATTCATCATCCCAAACGCTTAATACCATTGGAACTTGTAAAACTCCAGCAGCATTGATGGTTTCAAAAAACACACCCTCGGTAGTACTGGCGTTACCAATAGTTCCCCAGGCTATTTCATCCCCATTGTTTGAAAATTGTTCACTTTTATTAATACCTGAAACTTCTCTGTAAATTTTTGAAGCTTGAGCGAGTCCAAGTAATCTTGGCATTTGAGCAGCCGTTGGAGAAATATCGGCACTTGAGTTTTTTTGTTTTGCTAGATTTTTCCAACTACCATCATCATTTAAACTGTGTGTTACAAAATGACCTCCCATTTGTCTCCCTGCCGACATGGGTTCTTGTGTTATATCAGTGTGTCCATAAAGACCTGCAAATAATTGCTGTATTGACAATTCACCAATAGCCATCATAAAGGTTTGATCGCGATAATATCCAGAGCGAAAATCCCCATTTTTAAAAAACTTAGCCATCGCCAATTGAGGCACTTCTTTTCCGTCACCAAATATTCCAAATTTTGCCTTACCAGTCAAAACTTCTTTTCGTCCCAAAAGACTACATTCTCGGCTTCGAATCGCTATTTTGTAGTCATTTAAAATTTCAGTTTTGAAATCTTCAAATGTCAAGGCAGCATTGGTTTTTTCTTTTATCATTTTGAAAATGGTAATTTTAAGGAAACAAATTTACTTAAAAACTTATAATTTTCATAATTAACTGTATAAAATAGAATTTAATTTTTGTCAAACTATTTTTTATAATTTAGAAATTTATTGAATTTAATGTATTGATTTGTCATATTTTTAGAAAATAGTTTAATAAAAACTATTTTCTAGTGTAATTAAAACCATTTTCGAGTAAATAGTGTAGTTAAAGTTTTTGGACTAAAAGTCACCATAAAACGTATTTTTTCGGAATAGTTTGGCTGAGCAATTTCCCAACCATTATTTGAATATATAGGAAAGTATAATTCAAAATAATCAGGTACTAAATTCAATCGAATTCCGCTATCATATATAAGTTTTTCTTTTTTTGACTTATTTTTCATTAAACCCAAATCACCATAAGCTTCAACCCAATTCCAAATAGAATAACTAGTGTTAAATGTTGTAATCCATTGATTTGCATAAGGGTTTCCAAGTTTTGATTTGAATCCACCCTCAGCTTCTATATATTGCTGACTAAAAACACCACTATTTTCTGATCTTCCAAAAAAGTTGTAATCAAAAAGATAATCCGTAGGACGATCTGTTGCAAAACTAAAAAAATCTGTATCGGTCTTGTTATATAGAAAGCTACCAGTATAGACGCGAAGTTTTAATTGCCGATTATCTTCAAAAAGTTTTCGATATTCTATTTGACCTGATACTTTGCCAAATTTATTGGCTAATTGAAAATCAGTTACAAAACTCAAATGATTGGTAATTTCTGTTTTTAAATTTACATATTTGATATTAAATACCGAATAGTTTTCTTCTGAATTATTGGTAATTAAAGTACTCTTTTCTCGGTTTACAGTGACATGACGAACTAAAAGTAATTGTTTATGATTGTCTCTGTAATTTTCTTCCCGAAAATGAAACTGAATCATCGGATTTATTTTTGAATAGGAAGCGTCTTTCGCATAATGAAAATAGGATCCACTAGCCGAATACCGAATATTAAACAAATTGCTATTTCTTCGATACTGATTGATGAAAAAGGTGCCTGAACCAGTTAAGGATTTAGAATTTGTTGAATACGCTGGATTAATATCAAAGTTAAATGGTTTGTCAAGAATTGTTCTATTATGAAGTCTCATTCCAGGTGAAACTCCATCATATAAATTATAGCCTAATGTTGGAACATATAGTATTTGGTTGTAATTTGGATCTTCAAAATCCTTCATAAAAACAAATTTAATAGGCTTATTATTTGGAAAAAAGCCATCTGTTTTTATATAGTTATTTCTTAAATTAAATTCAGGAATTTCATTCTCATAATTCAAAACAATTCTGTCAATTCCTTTTCTTTCATGAGTAAAAATGCTATCAGAATTTTTGGAATTCAGCCATTCTTTAAAAACAACTTTCCCTTTGTTTAAACCATAAACTGAAATAGGAACATCTACTTTTGTTCTATTATTTAATGAAAAAGAGATACTGTCTTTAGTTTTTGTGAATTTTGAAAATTTGAAATCTATGATGTCACGAGATTCAATAATTGTTTTAAAAAACCAACTAATATCTTTTTTAGTATTTGATTTCAGAATAGTTTCAAAGTCTTTTTGACTTGTTTGTTTGTCCTTATTTTGATTGTAAAAATCTAGAATACTTTTGTCTACAGCATTTTCTTCAAGATAATTTGAAAGGTATTTTACACTCAGACCTGCTTTGTATTTTCCAGCAATTTGTTCGTTAAATTTTATTAATTGGTCTTTAGAACTTCCTAGAGCTTGATCCAGATTTTTTCTTGCCATTAACATATAAAAATAACTGTACTGCTGGTTAAAATTCAATTGGGTTTGACAATAACTTTTTAAAATGCCTATATTAGAAATTTTCCCCATCATTTTACTTTCAGGATAGTACTCATCTATATATTTCATCATCATGTAGACTTGTATTCCATCATAAATCCAAGTGTCTTTTCTGGGATCTAATTTCAAACTATTTTTAAGATAATTGTTTAAATAAGTTTTTAAGAATTTTATTTCAAAAACAAAATCATCGGTAAATGGGCTTAAAAACGAGGGGAGTTGGTTTAGTCCATAAAACGGATTTCGGTCATAATCAACTTCTGAAACTGTTATTTTTTCATGAGGATATTTTCCAATAGTACGGTCAGTAAAATCAATTATATTATTTATGATAATAGCTGTTTTAATATTGTCTGTTTTATTGCTTTTCAAATTAGTAAACACTTCAATAGAAGTGTTTTTGTAACTACTGAAACTCAGTTTTGATTCTAAATAGCAACTAAAATCTGTTCGGTATTTATCACTTAATTCATAGATAAAATAGTTTTCGAATGGCTGTTTATTAGATATATTTAGATCCGATATAAGTGCTATATTTTTTGGTGTTTTTATTTTAATATCAAAATCAGAAACTCCATTAGCAATATCATCCAAATTATTGTTATTATACTGTACAAAAGCATGATTTTCATAACGCGATGGAGTCAAAAACCAATTTTTTAGTATCATTTTGTCATTGTCTTCATAACCGTACCTGGTAAATTTATTACTTGGAACTTTTATAATATAGGAGAGTATTAATTTGATTTTTTTATTTGGTGACAATTTTTGGTTTAATGCTACAACTACTATATCAGGATTGTCAGTTGTTCTTTTCCAAATAAACGCTATTTTTTTAGTATCGGCTATGTCTAAAATAGTAGTGCTTCCGCGCTCTTCTTCTTTGGCTAAATGAAAACCTCTATAAAATTCGTCAGAAAATCGTTTGGCTAGAGGAGTAGTTTTTGAAGAATAGGCATTGTTCCAATCGTTTAAAATAATATAAGTTAAGGTGTCTTCTGATTGATTAAAAAACTCAATTTCTTGATTTATAACTAAAGTTTTTTTGTCTAGATTTACCTCAGCATCAATCTGAGAGTGATGCTGTGCATATTGTTTTGATGATACAAACAATAGGCATAGTAATACAATAATTTTATAAGTTGGTTTCAATTAATTAGTTTAAATATTTTAATAAAAAATACAATTTGTAATTAAAAATTCGGTGATAAATCGTATTTTTTATAAAATTTGTCTAAGGCCTCAACTACCTCATCTTCTGTATCTACAATTTTAAACAAATCGAGGTCTTCTATACTTACCGTTTGTTCTTGTACCACCAAAACAGTTTTTATCCATTCAATCAATCCTGACCAGAAAGAGCTTCCTACTAATATAATTGGGAATTTTCCAATTTTTTTTGTTTGGATTAAAGTTAGGGCTTCAAACATTTCGTCTAAAGTGCCAAAACCTCCAGGCATCACGACAAAACCCTGTGAGTATTTAATAAACATTACTTTTCTAACAAAGAAATAATCAAAATTCAAGTTTTTATCATGGTCAATATAGGCATTGAAATGTTGTTCAAAAGGCAATTCAATATTCAATCCTACCGATGTTCCTTGACCTAAATGAGCGCCTTTGTTTCCAGCCTCCATAATTCCAGGCCCACCACCTGTTATAACGCCATAGCCAGCTTTACTTATTTTATAAGCAATTTTTTCGGCTAATTGATAATACTTATTGTCAGGTTCTGTTCTTGCCGAACCAAAAATGGATACACAAGGACCAATTCGAGCCATGCTTTCAAAACCATTGACAAACTCAGACATAATTTTAAAAATTGCCCAGCTATCATTGGCTCGAATTTCATTCCAAGTTTTTCTCTTAAATTTATTTTGGATGACTTTTTCGTCATCTTTTTCAAAATCTTCTAATCTCATTTTTTTTATTTTTTTTCTAAGATAATTCTTTTTTCAAAAACTGCGCTCTGTCGCTTTTTTTATTTTTTAATTTCTTCTGGTGTTCCTTTGGCAACAACAACAACAACAACAACAACAACAACAATTCTTCTGCTTACTTTCCCCCTCCTTTGGAGGGGTGCCCAAAGGGCGGGGTGGTTTTTGTGGTTAATACAATGTTTTATTTCATCCAAATTCCTCAATAATATATTTTTCTAATTCCATCATCACATTATTTAAGTCATGTTTTACTCTTAAATCAGAAATCTTATACACCCTTAATCCTAACGAAATAAGATAATCTTCTCTTTTTTGGTCGTAATCCACTTTATTTTCATGACTTGATCCGTCAATTTCGATGACCAATCCTAAAGTTTTTACATAAAAGTCTACAATATAATTACCTATGATTCTTTGTCTGTCAAAGTCAATCTTCCAAAACACTCCTTTGTGTACCTGTAGCCAAAAAATGACTTTCGATAGTACTCCTGCCTTGCGTAAGGCTCTAGCTCTAGATTTTAGTTTTATATTGTATGGCAGGTTTTCGATAAAGTTTCTATATATTGGTTTTCCATTTATATACGCTGTTTTTTCTCTATTGGTTTCCATAAATCTTTGTTTTATTCCCCTTCAGAGGAGGGGTGCCATTTATGGCGGGGTGGTTTTTAAGTGCAATTACAGGAAAATAGTGAAAATAACAAAAAACCACCCCGCCCTTTGGGCACCCCTCCAAAGGAGGGGAAGTTAAACCAATTCTTTTTTCAAAAACTGCGCCGTGTAGCTTTTCTTATTTTTTATAATTTCTTCTGGAGTTCCTTTGGTAACTACCATTCCGCCACCTTTACCGCCTTCAGGGCCAATATCGATAATATAATCGGCCAGTTTAATCACGTCCATATTGTGTTCAATAATCAAAATCGTATTTCCTTTGTCAACCAATTTATTAATCACTTCCATCAACACCCGAATGTCTTCAAAATGAAGTCCAGTTGTAGGTTCATCGAGAATATAAAACGTATTTCCAGTATCTTTTTTGGCTAATTCTCCCGCTAGTTTGATGCGTTGCGCTTCTCCGCCAGAGAGCGTCGTGCTTTGTTGACCAAGCGTGATATAACCCAAACCTACATCTTGCAAGGTTTTGACTTTTCGATATATCTTCGGAATCATTTCAAAAAATGGAACTGCTTCATCAATAGTCATATTCAACACATCCGAAATGGATTTGCCTTTAAATCGAATTTCCAAAGTTTCTCTATTAAAACGCTTTCCTTGACAGGTTTCACATTCCACATACACATCAGGCAAGAAATTCATTTCAATAGTTCTCACGCCAGAACCTTCACAAGTTTCACATCTTCCGCCTTTGACATTAAAACTAAAACGTCCCGCTTTATAACCCCGAATCATGCTTTCGGAAGTCATCGTAAATAAATTACGTATTTCTGTAAAAACCTCGGTATAAGTCGCCGGATTCGAACGTGGTGTTCTGCCTATTGGGCTTTGGTCAATATCAATTACTTTATCGATATGTTCTAAACCTTCAATTTTTTTGTACGGTTGCGGTTTTTTGACACCATTAAAATAAAAGGCGTTCAAAATAGGGTAGAGGGTTTCATTAATCAAAGTCGATTTTCCGCTTCCTGAAACTCCTGTAACGCAAATCATTTTACCTAGGGGCAATTCTATCGACACATTTTTCAAGTTATTTCCAGTTGCGCCAGTCAGTTTCAGAAAATTTCCGTTGCCTTCGCGTCGCGTTGCAGGAATTTCTAATTTCATTTTACCATTCAAATATTGAGCTGTAATCGTATTCGATTTTAATGTCTCGGCAGGTGTTCCAATACTTATAATTTCGCCACCATATTTTCCCGCTTTGGGACCAATATCAATAACATAATCAGCTTGCTCAATCATATCTTTATCATGTTCGACCACGATAACCGAGTTACCAATATCACGCAATTGCTCTAAAGAACGAATTAATTTAGCATTGTCTCTTTGGTGCAAACCAATGCTCGGTTCGTCCAAGATATACAAAACGCCCACCAATTGGGAGCCAATTTGTGTCGCCAATCGGATGCGTTGTGCTTCACCACCCGAAAGTGATTTCGAGCTTCGGCTTAAAGCCAAATAATCTAAGCCCACGTTCATCAAAAAGTTCAATCTATCCTTGATTTCTTTGATAACTTCGGTAGCGATGGTTTTTTGTTTTTCGGATAAATGGCTGTTCAAATCCAGAAACCAAGCCGTTACATCCGAAATATCCATATCGCATAATTCGGTGATATTTTTCTCGTTGATTTTGAAAAATAAGGCTTCTTTTTTCAATCGTGAACCTTCGCAAACAGGACATTTTACTTCGTTCATAAATTCCTTTGCCCAACGTTTTATGGTTGATGAACCGCTTTCGTCGTGTTGGTTTTTGATGAAATGTGCAATGCCTTCAAACTCGATTTTGTATTCTTTGGTAACGCCCAAAACTTTCGATTCGACAGAGAATTTTTCTTTGCCACCATTCAAAATCATCTCCATTGCTTCTTCGGAAATAGTTTCAATTGCATCGGTTAATTTGAAACCGTATTTTTCGCCAATAATTTCCAATTGCTTGAACATCCAACTGCTTTTATATTCACCCAAAGGAGCAAAACCACCTTTATTTATAGAGATTTTTGGATTGGGGATAATCTTCTTGATATTGATTTCATTCACCGTTCCCAAGCCTTTGCAATGATCACAAGCTCCTTTTGGGGAATTGAACGAAAACAAATTCGGTTCCGGATTTTGATACGAAATCCCAGTTGTGGGACACATTAAATTCCGACTAAAAAACCGAATTGCACCCGTGTCTTGGTCTAAAATCATCAACACATTTTCGCCGTGGTACATCGCCGTTTTGATGCTTTCGGTCAGGCGTTTATCCTCCCCAACCCCTCCAAAGGAGGGGCTTTTAAGGTCTGAATTTATTTCCATTCTATCAATCACGATTTCGATGTCGTGTGTTTTGTAACGGTCGAGCTTCATTCCTGCAGTAATGTCTTTTATATCACCATTAATGCGAACTTTCAGGAAACCTTGTTTGGCAATTTGCTGAAATAATTCGGCATAATGTCCTTTTCTAGCTCGAATTATTGGAGCCAAAATATTAATGCGTTTTCCCGCAAAATCTTGGGTAATCAAATCCTTGATTTGATCATCGTTGTATGAAACCATTTTTTCGCCCGTGTTGTAACTGTAAGCATCGGCAGCGCGAGCATAAAGCAAACGCAGGAAATCATAAATTTCGGTAATCGTACCAACGGTTGATCGAGGACTTTTGCTGGTAGTTTTCTGCTCAATGGCAATTACAGGCGAAAGTCCATCAATTTTATCCACATCGGGACGTTCCAATCCGCCAAGGAATTGTCGGGCATAAGCTGAAAAAGTTTCCACATAACGGCGTTGTCCTTCGGCATAAATCGTGTCGAAAGCCAAGGATGATTTCCCAGAACCCGAAAGTCCCGTAATCACGACTAGTTTTTCCCGCGGAATTTTTACGTCTATATTTTTTAGATTGTGTACTCGCGCACCTAATACTTCAATGTTGTTATCGTTTTCTAGCATAAATTTTGGCAATTCCGTCCCGAAGTTTCGGGATCGGAAGCAAAGTTACCATTTTGATTTATTCTTTCTGTATAACAATTGTGAAGTTTTGTTAAAAAAGGAGTATAAAAAACGCTAACTCAAAGCTAGCGTTTTCTTTTGCGATTAGCAATATAATCAGCAATGGCTTCTTTGGTAGTGAACCAATTTCGACCTTCTTTATAAGCGTCAATTTTGCCTGTTCTAGCTAATAAGCTGACGTATTCCTGACCATATGGACTACTAGGTTCGCTAACGATATCTATGATTTTTTGAAAATCAGTCTCGCTGTCAGGCATCGCATTTAGGTAAATATTTAAGCTGCGTTCCAAGGCTTGACACATCAACAGCATTAGTTTTTGATACTTGCCATTATTGGCTTGATTGAGTGCTTCGTAGTATTTTGTTCTATCATTTTTGAGGATAATAGCTGGTGGAAAACCACAACGCATCAATAACAAATTCATAGCCAGTCGAACTGTTCGACCATTACCATCAAAAAAAGGATGAATCCAAACGAGTTTATGATGAAAAACCGCAGCCAATTCTATATCGTTCAATTCTAAAGGATTGGTATTGACAAAATCAATCAATTCGTCTAGCAAGTCTGAAACTTTATTGGCATTTGGCGGAACAAAATTAGCTCCCGAAATGCGAACTCCACCATTTCTGATTCGTCCTGCAAAATCCTCTTCGATGGAACGTAAAACCAAACTGTGTATAGAAAGAATATCAATGCTTCGCAACACATAATCATCGTTGACAATGCGGTACAAATAATCAATCGCTTTGTCGTGATTGTGTGTTTCAAAATGTTCTCGTAGTGATTTGCCTTTGATGGTAATTCCTTCTTGAAGCACCATTTGGGTTTCTCGTAGGCTCAAAGTATTTCCTTCAATACTGTTCGAATTATAGGTCCATTCTATAGATAAACTTTCTCTAATTTTGTTCAAAGCAATATTGGGCAAAGGTCTGCTGTCTTGCAACTTTTGCTTTTTTTGGTACAATCTTTCAAAGGTAGATTGAAACTCGGCTCTATATCCTAAATCTATTTTCCACATAACACCACAAAGATATACAAAATATCGTATATATAAAATTTTTATACTATCCGATATTAAAATTATTGTACTGTAATTTATTCATTTTGATATTTTGTAGTATATTTTGCATATATTAGCTAAATAAAAAAATGCCTTTTATGGTTCAAAGCCAAACAGAATCGGGGCGACAAGTCTGATTTTGTAAAACTTATACGTAGTTAGTTACAAGTCTAAATCCACAAAACATTAAAAATTAAGTATTTATGAAGTTAACCTCATTTCAAATAATTAACTATAAAAGTTGTAATGATATTTTTATTGATCTAGAAATTGACAACCCAAACATTTTGGTAGGTATAAATGATTGTGGTAAGTCAACTGTGTTAAATGCAATTGGTTTATTGCTCGACGATAAAGCAAAATTTAATTTCTTCCAAGATGATAGAATTAAAAAAGACTTATCAAATTCTCCACTTGACGAAGCAAGCTTTTTCAGTTGTTTGGATAATTTAGGAGTTCCTCATTTGGAATATTCTGAAAATTCATGTTTTGTTTTTGGAAAGTTTACTCTTGAAGAACATGATTTAACTGATGATATTTCTACCCATCTACAATGGGTTTTAGATGATGACACAAATGATTCTTTTTTTCTTTGTAGAAAATTTGATAATTCCCAAAAATCGTCTCAGTATTTATTACTTACACCAATTGGCAAAAACGATACTGGTGAATATTTCAAAGAAAAAGCTACAGCATTAGGGAAGATTGCAAAAGAAAAAGGTGCTGATAAACCTGAAAACAAGAATGGAGTTGGAAGGTTTACATCATTAGAACTGTTAAGAAGCATCATGAATATGGATAAACTTGAATTATCATGGTGCGATTATAAATTTGATAAAAATATATTTCCACAATATCGTTATTTAGATTGGCAGATATCAATGGAACAATTGACACAATTTACAAATGATGTAATGCAAGTTCAAATTAAAGCAGATTTAGATGCAGCAAAAGTTTTTGCCAATGAACGTAGAAAAAATGCTCAAACCAAAATCAATAGCGAATTAGAGATATTTACTGAAACTTATTTAAAAGAACTACCAAACATAGAAAGACTTAAAGCCAATATTTACTTTGACGTAGTTCCAAAAATTACTGACCTTGTCATAAATAAAAAAAATGGAGTTGGAGACATTCATATTGATTCACAAGGCGAAGGCATAAAACGACAAATTTGGTTTCAATTAATCAAATGGAATGCGCTTAACGCTATTCAAAGTGAAGAAAAAAACAAACGCTTTTTTTGGTGTTTTGATGAACCAGAAACACACTTATATCCAACAGCACAAAGAGATTTTTATAATACAATTAAACAAACTACTTCCGCAAATGTTCAATCAGTTATATCAACACATTCAACAATATTTGTTGATAAAACAATTATAAAAAGCATAAACAAAGTTGATTTAATTGATGGTGTAACATCAATATCAAAATGTAATTCTGTAGATGATATATTTGAAAGTCTACGTTTAAAAAATAGTGATTTTTTATTTTTCGACAAGTTTATCGTTGTAGAAGGTGATACAGAAGAGAGTTTGATACCTTATTGCTTTAAACTAGTAACTGGATTCGCAATTGAAGATTTAAATATTAAAATTATCAATTTAGGAGGTAAAGACAAAGTTGCGCAAAACGCAACTATTTTAGAGGGAATACTTGGAGAGTTTAAAAAGACAGAAAATATTATATTTTACATTTTAGACAATGACGCAAGTTTCAAACTTTCACAAGTTCAAAAAGATAAATATTCGCCAACATTTGTCGGAAAACAGGATATTGAAGACTCTATTTCATCTCAGGTTTGGTATGAAATAATAGAAAATCAATTAGAAACAGATTTAAGACTAAGTATTGAGGAAATTGATGCAATTAAAAATGCAATTAAAAACAATGCTGAAGAAGATAGCAAGAAAAAGTTTTATCCAGCTTTAATTCAAGCTGTACGTAAAAAAATGATTGCATTAGGCAGAGATGATTTTCATACTATTGACGATGCATTGATTTCTAAAGGTTTTGAATCTGGAAATATGATTGCAAAATTCTTAAAAGATAAAGAAGCACTCCCGCAAAATTTGATTGACATTTGCAATAAAATAAAGGTCAGCAGTTAATACACATTTGGGGCAATTGCGAATTTTGTGGTAAGTTCACATTCACGTTTCACAAGAAATATTATCTAAGTGGAAAATAATTCGTTCCGAAGTTCGCAACTGACTCCAAGCATGGGAACGTTAAAAACTAATAATCACAACTTCTCCTTCAAATACTTCGCCGTAACTGATTTTTTATTTTTAATAATATCTTCGGGAGTGCCTTCGGCGAGTAACTGACCACCATTTTCGCCACCTTCGGGACCTAAATCGATAATCCAGTCGGCACATTTTATTAAATCCAAATTGTGTTCAATCACCAATATCGAATGCCCTTTATCAATCAGCGCCTCAAACGAAGCCAAGAGTTTCTTGATGTCGTGAAAATGCAATCCCGTTGTAGGTTCGTCAAACACAAAAAGTGCTTTTTCTTTGGTTGCACCTTTTACCAAGAACGAAGCTAGTTTGATACGTTGCGCTTCGCCACCCGAAAGGGTAGAAGACGATTGTCCTAATTGAACATAACCCAAACCTACATCTTGTAATGGTTGCAATTTTTGGGTGATTTTGGTTTGTTTGTTGGTTGTGAAAAACGCTATGGAATCATCAACGGTCATGGTCAGAATATCGTGTATGTTCTTGCCATCGAAAGCAACTTCCAGCACTTCTTTCTTGAATCGTTTGCCGTTGCATGTTTCGCAATGCAATTGGACATCGGCCATAAAAACCATTTCCACGTTGATAGTCCCTTCGCCTTTGCAGGTTTCGCAACGACCACCATCCACGTTAAACGAAAAATGTTTGGCTTGATAACCCCGAATTTTGGAAAGTTTTTCTTTGGCAAACAATTCCCGTATATCATCGTATGCTTTGATATAAGTAACAGGATTTGAACGGGAACTTCGCCCAATTGGGTTTTGATCCACATATTCTATGTGTTGAATTTTGTGATAATAACCACGCATTTCAGAAAATTGTCCCGCTTTGTCGCCAACGCCATCCAGCTTTTTTTGCATCGCAGGAAAAAGAATTTTTTTGACCAAAGTACTTTTTCCACTTCCCGAAACTCCAGTAATTACGGTTAAACATTCCAGAGGAAATTTAACGTCTATGTTTTGTAAATTGTTCTCGCGTGCTCCAAGAATTTCAATGTAATTATTCCATTTTCTACGAATTCTAGGCGTTTTAATTTCGAGTTCCCCGTTGAGGTATTTTGCGGTTAAAGAAGATGATTTCAAGATTTCGGCATAAGTGCCTTGAGCTACTAATTTGCCACCAAAAGTTCCTGCTTCGGGACCAATATCGATAATCATATCGGCGGCTTTCATTATGTCTTCATCGTGTTCGACCACGATAACGGTGTTGCCTAAATCACGTAAAGATTGCAATACTTTGATTAAACGTTCGGTGTCTTTTGGGTGCAAACCAATACTCGGTTCGTCCAAAATATACATCGAACCAACCAAACTGCTTCCGAGTGAAGTTGCCAAATTAATACGTTGCGATTCGCCCCCAGAAAGTGTTGCTGAGTTTCTATTTAGAGTCAGATAATCTAAACCCACTTCGGTCAAAAACGACAAGCGATTGTTAATTTCTAATAACAATCGTTTGGCAATTTGCTTTTCATAGACATCCAAATCGATATTTTCAAAAAAAGTAACCAAATGTTTAATAGGTAAATCTACCAAATCTGAAACGGTTTTAGAATTGATTTTTACATAAGAAGCTTCGATTCTTAAACGCTTTCCTTTGCAGGAATGACATTTGGTTTTGCCGCGATAGCGCGAAAGCATTACCCGATTTTGGATTTTATAATTTTTTTCTTCCAACTCCTTGAAGAACGCATTCAAACCTTGAAAGAATTTATTTCCTGTCCAAACCAATTCTTTTTGTGCTTCCGAAAGTTCGAAATAGGGTTTGTGAATGGGGAAATCAAACTTGTAGGCGTTATTGACTAATTCGTCCCGAAACCAACCCATACTTTCGCCACGCCAAGGAAAAATTGCGTTTTCAAAAACGGATAAAGAAGTATTGGGAATCACCAATTCTTCGTCAATCCCAATGATGTTTCCGTAGCCTTCACAAATGGGACAAGCACCATACGGATTATTGAAACTAAACAAATGGACATTGGGTTCTAAAAAAGTAATGCCATCTAATTCGAAATTATTGCTGTACGATAAGCGTTTGTTGGTATTCAATTCCTGTAAATGGCAAATTCCTTTCCCTTCATAAAAGGCAGTTTGCACAGCATCGGCAAGGCGATTATAAAACTCATCTTCTCCCGAAGTTTCGGGATTAACCACAATTCTATCAATAATTAGAAGGATATTTTTATTATCTAAAGTATGTGCATCGATGTTGTCTAAACGCACCGTGTCATTGTTGACCAATATTCTAGAAAATCCTTGATTGAGCAAGGCTTTCAATTTGTCTTCCAAGGCTCGACCATTTTCCAAATGAATGGGGGCGAGGAGCAACCATTTGCTGTCTGCTTCAAATTTTTTCACGTCAGTGATGACATCCGAAACCGTATTTTTTTTGACTTCTTGTCCAGAAACGGGTGAATAAGTTCTGCCAACTCGGGCGAATAATAATTTAATATAATCGTAAATTTCAGTTGAAGTTCCTACTGTTGAACGCGCATTGGTTGTGTTTACTTTTTGTTCAATAGCAATGGCTGGTGCAATTCCTTTGATGTATTCTACTTTTGGTTTGTCCAATCTTCCCAAAAATTGTCGCGCATACGAAGACAAACTTTCTACATAACGGCGTTGTCCTTCGGCGTACAAAGTGTCGAAAGCCAAGCTTGATTTTCCAGAACCCGAAAGCCCGGTAATCACCACTAATTTATTTCTAGGAATAGCCACATCCACATTTTTCAGGTTGTGAACTTGTGCACCTTTGATGATGATGTTTTTCTTTGGATCGAGTGTAGAAAGGTCAATTGACATACAAAAAGTGAATTTTCACAAAAGTAATCAATTTTGAAATGAGAATTGGTATTGAACAAATCACAAATTTTTAGTTTAGAAATAGTGTTTGTTTTTAGACTTGGCTTAAGAGAAATTTCTTTTGAAATAGAAACATATAATTTATAGAAACATGATTTGTGTATAATTTAAATGCCAAAAAAATAAACATATTAAAAAAAATAGTATATTTATTTCATATTCAAGTATAAAATTAAAGTTCAGGTTTGTTAATCCAGCTTTCAATTGATTGACCTGCAGATTCTGGACCAAGATAATTTATAGTAATTTCTTGATTTTTTGAAATAGGCTGAATAGCTTCAAAAATCATGAGTTCTTTGTCTTTATCGTAATAATAACTAGCATTGCAGTTGTCGGAATGGTTGTATAAAGACCCATATCCCAAAGCAATACCAGTATATTCGTGTTGCTCGTCTATCATAAAGGCATAGTAATTGAGCAACATGTGTTTTCGAACGGTCATTTCTTGAAGTTTCATTTTTATAATGGGGCATTCTTCAATGACATCCCCAATTTTAATGGCTTGTTGTGCGAAAACACCCCGACCGTGAATTGGAGAAACGGCCACATAAATTTTTGAATTAGGTTTAGTAACAAATAAAATATTTTTATCACTTTTAAAACTTTTGTAATATGAAAAAATCGATCGCATTTCTTGGAGCATTATTATTTGGTTCAGTAACTTTTGGGCAAGTTACCAAAAATGACAATACGAATAAACCGTCTAGTAGAAAAGTTTCTTCTGAAGATTTGAAAAAATTTCCGGAAGATGTTGAAGCTACTACTAATACTGGAACTATAAAAGGAGAAACTTTAGAAAAACACAAAGGGGATTTAATAGAAAAACATAAGGGAGATGAAGCAATTTCTCAACAATCAAAAACTCATATAAAATTATCTAATATAGAAAAACAGTCTTCGGATGCATCTGCTGGGACAGGTTCTAAAATTAAAGGAACGGTAACCCAAAAAGGTAAAGAAAGCACTATGACTACAGAAAAGCAGCATTACACAATAAAATTGACTAATGCAAACAAACAAGCAAATCCAGTTGCTACAGAACAAACAGATAGTGGTGATGGAGAAGCTACTACACAAAAAAAACACATATCTAATATTAAATGGTCTGGTGATAAAGTAGCTAAAGATTCCTTGCCTACTCCAACTTCTAAATCCTCTGATATGTATTTAAAAATTGGCGATATAAAAGGAGAAAAATAAGGGTAACAATTATTAATGTAAGTTGATATAGAGTTGTATTCGTTCTTTTGGTAACTAAAAATTAGAAACTCAAAAAATAAATTAAGATTTAAGGGTAACAATTTTTGAACTAAAAGTATCTAGTACTATAAACAACTAAATAATCAACAATTTAAAAATTAGCAATCATGAAAAAAAGAATTATTACAATAGCTGTTATCGCTATTACGAGTATCACAAGTCAATTATTTGCTCAAGAAGTTTCTGCTGTAGCTCCTGATAGAGCAAGTTATGACTTGAAAAAAAATGTAAAAGCCAGAGTAAGTCAAACAGATGGCAAAACTATGGCTATGGATGATTGGCATCAATCAAATGCTAAAGTTGCTCAAGGGCAACATATTAAAGAAGCAAAATTAGTATGTCGAGTTATACCAACAGATGATGGGGTTGTTGTTACATTAGAAAACAGTATTACCTCACCACGAGATGCCGCTAGCGGATTACCTACAGGAAAAAGAATGCACAAGCCATTGAGTGTTCATATAAGTTCTACCGACAACTCGGTTACAGAAGTTAAAAGTCCAAGAGATGCCGCCAGCGGATTAGCGACTGGAAAAAGACAGCACAAACCATTTGTAATGGCAAAAGAATATGACAAATCTTCTCCAAAATTAGCAGAAGCTGTAGCAAAAGGGCGTGAAAGTTCTGCTCCATCAATATCAGAAATTGTTGTAACTAAATCAGTAGATAATAGTAAGGTTTCTATACAAGATTTTCATTTTACTATTAGATGTGGTGGAAAAACCACAGAAATAGCATGTGTAGATGGTTTATGCGAAATTCCTGTTGGAGAATGTCCAGATGGAACTAGTTCAGCAATCGCTTCATGGAGTTGGGGATTGTCTCAATCAGGTAGCTCTAGCATGGGTGGTGGTTCAGGTTCGGGTCGTTGTGCAGTAGATTTCTTTTTAGAGATTGAAGGTGGTGAGTGTACCGCAATGGCAATAAACGAAAAAGGTTTACCAGGTGAAAAGAAACCAAATAAAACCACCACAAATAATCCAAAATAAAACAACAAAAAACAGGAAGCTTATTACTTCCTGTTTTAATTTAAAAATTATTAAAACCTAAAATTATGAAAAATATAAAATTTATTGCAATTGCTTTTATAGTGGTTGCTAGTTATACGAATCAATTATTTGCTCAAGTTGCTGCTGCTAAAACTGCAGGATATGACTTAAAAAAGAATGTTAAATGCCGAGTAATATCTACAGAAACTGGATGCACTATAGTTTTTGACGGTATTGGAGGTATAGCAGGTGGAGTTGTAGCAGGAAAAAAAGGATATGATTATTATAAAAGTATGTCTTCTTTTAGCGTTAGTTCTTCGGATAATTCAGTTGCTCAAATTACCAGCCCTAGAGATGCCGCAAGTGGATTGCCAACGGGTAAAAGAATGCACAAGCCATTTGTAATAACCAAAGAACTAGATAAAAGTTCTCCTAAATTAGCAGAAGCAGTTGCAAAAGGAAGAGCTAGTTCTGATTCACCTCCTGCCGATATTGCCATTGACGAACCAGGAGTTCAAAAAGTTTCTAATTCAGGAATGGGAGCTGGAAAAGTAAGTTTAAGCGATTTAAGTATTATGAGTGCTGGAAAAGCAACTTTTAAAGAGTTTACAGTTACCAAAAGATGCGACGGAAAAATAACTAAAATTTCATGTCCTGATGGCGAATGTGATATTCCTTTAGATGATTGCCCAAACGGAACATGTGATTTAGTTTGTTCATGGAGTTGGGGAGCCACAAATACAGGAACTATGTCTTCCGGTTCTGGAGCTGGATCAGGTCGTTGCTCAGTTGATTTCTTTTTAGAAATTGAAGACGGTACTTGTACTGCTATCACTAAAAAAGATGCCCCAAAAGGCAATTATGATTTAGCAACTGGAAAAAAATAATCATAAAAAGGAAGCCTAAAAAACTTCCTTTTTTAATTTAAAAATCATGAAAAATATAAAATTTATTGCAATTGCTTTGATAGTGGTTGCTAGTTATACCAATCAATCATTTGCTCAAGAAACTATCACAAAACAAAAAACAAAAAGTAATAATACAAACGAACGAACTACCACTACAAATCAATTAGATTGCAAAGTGAGTATAAGACCAACTGATGCTGGTTACTCTATTGTTTTTGACAATGCAATTGTTAGCCCTAGAGATGCCGCAAGTGGTTTGCCAACAGGGAAAAGAATGCATAAACCAGTTTCTTTCGTTGTTAGTCTAAATGACAATACCATTGTTGAAGTAGATAACACAAGTAATATGGTATCTGGTCAATCATCGGTTACTACAAAATCTACAACTACAACTCCCGATGTAGCAAATGCTCCAGGAAATCCAATAAAAGGGATTAGTGTTAAAGGAGGAAGAAACCCTAGAGGCAATCAGTTTAATAAAATTGTAGTGACCGATGGAGATTTTTCATTGCCACCAGATCTCGAAGATGGAGAGTATGAAATGGCTATTTCTATTCCTTTTCGAAAAATCGAAGTAGATTGGGGAAAAGATGATAAGTCAAAATCGTATGCTACAGGACGTTTTATAATAGAAATAGACGGTGGTGCTTGTCGATCAATAAAAGAAAAAGGTGTTTCTGTAAAAAGTAGTTATGATTTAGCACCTGGAAAAAAATAATCATAAAAAAGGAAGCTCAAAAAACTTCCTTTTTTATTGTTTTAAAATCAAAATTCATTCTAAAAATTTGTTACTATGAAAAGAATTATACTAATGATAACTCATCAATTTAGGTTTATTGTGAATTATTTATTTTGCAAATTAATAATCGGAAATCCAGTTTTGGTTCTTGCTTTTCTCTTTTTTTCAATAAATGTACTGGCTCAAAAAGATGTAATTGTTAAAAAAGACAGCACCGAAATTAGATGTAAAATTCTAAAAGAAAATCACACAAAATATACGTATGCGACAGTGAACTCAAAAAATAAGGTAGTAAAAGCCTGTATTTTAAAATCAATAGTAATTGGCATTCAATACGATAAATACGATACGAATTTGGTTGAACACAAACTCTTTGATGCAAAACCAGCTCCAATAGCTGAAACTCAAGAACTAGAGAAAGCCTATCGTTTTACATTTTCAATAGGTTTAAATTTAGGAAATGTTTTGGAGTATAATGCGCCGTCAGGTCCTGATAAAAAAAGTTTTTCAGGTACGAGTGCTATAGATTTAGGTTTTGATTACTATAAAGAAACGAGTCGTTTTGCTATGACAAATGAATTGCACTGGAATTTAGCTGTTCAAAAGTCAGGCTTGTCGGGTACAGATCGAATTCAAAGGGCTAATGACGAACTTGCTACCCTACATGATTTTTCGTTTACACTTTCAAAAAGCAGTAAATGGAATGCTAATTTAATTGTTAAATCAAATACTTCTGTTTTCACCATTTATGATGGTGACTATTTTAAAGATTATAATGAAAATGGTAAAACACAAGGTTTTATAAATCCTTATGAAGTAGTTCTTTCTCCAGGTATAAAATACCAACCTAATGACTATTTTAGATTGTCGCTATCGCCATACTCAGTGAGTCTTTATGGTTTAACAAATCAGCAAATTGCTAATACGGGATATTATACGCAAACCTATGATGACAATGGCAATTATGACCTTTTTGTTTTTAAGCAATTAGGAGCAGAACTGAATATTTGGTATGATAGAAAATATAAGAAATGGCTAGAAATGCAATATAGATTGAGTGTTTCTTCGGATTATTTTTCTGAAATCGCCAAAAATGGTTTGATGGATGGTCTTTTTATAACAAAATTTAAAATCATCAAAAATGTATCATTATCGCACCGAGCCACTTTAAAAGGTGATTTTTTTCAAGATCCATTTAAACCAAACTATAAACAAACTATTTTATTGAGTTTTTCTAAAAGTTTTTAAAAAATAACAACTCAAAATGTTAATTTATTAGCTGGTCGAACAATAATTTTACTTTCGATGCTTCCATCGTTTATGAGTCCATAAATAAAATTCTGGAGCCTCGAGGATTTGTTGTTCTACTAGCTGTATAAATCTATCTGTAATTTCATAATTTGGAACTTGACTAGCCTTTTCTGATATAATTTCGAAATGCCCTTCATAATATCCTCTCGAAACTCTTTTGTTTCTTAAAAAAATAACATTCATGTCATATTTTTTAGCCAACATTTCGGCTCCAGTATGGACGGGGACTACTAATCCCATAAAACTTTGCCAATGATAT
>JANMZS010000232.1:0-2841 GCA_031383535.1 Flavobacterium sp. | reverse complement strand
CAGTAGTGCTAGAGGTATAAGTTTGACCATTTTCAGGCCATATATAAGATCCTCCGACTTGGAAAACAGTTGCACTGCCTGTTGTAGTATTTGGTGTGATAGTCAAATTTAATGTAGCGGTATTACAACCCACTGTAACAACTTCCGATGCACTACCAGTATACGTTACATTATTTACTGGCCATGTATAAGTTCCACCACATTGTGATATAGTTTCACTACCATTAGTAGTAAAAACACATTCGCCAATAATGAAATCTCCAAAACCTGAAATACCAGTAGCTATTGTAGTTGTATCTGAAGGAGTTCCCGGAGTAGAAATAATTGACCATACTGAACCATTGTACAAACGCACTACATAATTAGCAGGTGTTGCAACTAAATCATTGTATATACTTGCATAAGCAAAATTTGCACTATAGGTTCCAAAACCAGTTAAACCGTCATTTGTTACAGTCCAGTTTCTGTTAACATTTTTTGTACTATCTATACTTGCGCTAGCAATTTGTGCATGATCTCCGGTGTTGATTTTAGCTGTTATTCCTCCAGTTGCTACAGTATTTCCTGTGAAGGTTAATACTAATGGCAAATAATTTGTTGCGTCACCAATATCATAAGTGAACGATGGATTTGTACTCGATGCGCTTAATTTTTTTAAGTTACCATCAACCCAACCAGTAGCTTGATTTGCTCCAGTAATAGTTCCTGAGGATCCTATGGTTAGCGTATTGGTTCCTGTTGTAATTTTACCTAAAACAAAAGATAGTGTTCCATTAACCGTTACGTTACCTGTTAAGGTAACTGCGCTTGTCGTTGTAGCTTGATTGACTGTAAGTGTACCTGCAATTGTAGTTGGGCCATTAATTGTCTTTGGTGTTGACCCACTTAGGATTAAATTTTTATAATCTGTTCTTGCATTTACTGTTTGAGCTCCTGTCGCAGTACGAATATATTCAACTGTACTATTAGCTCCTAATGTTACATTTTCAGCGCCAATAAATTGAAAATCTCCAAAAGCAGATCCTGGAGTACCCACATTGCTTGAAATAAATCCTGTTAGTTTAGGTGTTTTTACGGTTCCATTTACAGTAAGTGATCCTCCTTCTGGTATTGTAATATAATTACCAGCCGCCGTTGGTGCCACCAATGTTGAAGTAGCATCTACAATAATGTTTTTAATAGTAGGATTATCACTAAATGTAACATTTGCACTATTAATAATAGAAACCGTTCCAAAACTTTTTGTGGTAGCAGAAGTTATTGTTACACCATCATAAGTAACCTCTAAGTTATCATCAAAAATGTTTCCAAAAGAAATTGCAGTAGTTCCTTTATAAATTACCTTTTGACCACCAGATAATGGAGCTAGAACATCAAAATTTCCTGTACCACTAGGGCCAATTGACGCTCCAGAATTTAAAGTTAGGGTAATAGCGGCTTGAGGAGAACTATTTCCTAAACGTACTTTAGTTCCGTTTACTGGATCAGTACCTATTGTCCAAACACCATCTAAAGTCACAGCAGTTGTGTTTCTAATTTCAAAAACTTGAGAAGGACCTGTAAAATTCGTAGGCGGAGTTCCGGATCCATCTGGATTTTGCCCCCATCTAGTAATATCAGTTAATAATCCAGTGCCTTTATAATAGTAAGTTGTAGCTAATGCTTGTACAGGAGCACTTAGACTTTCGTCAGAGTAATTGAATGCTTTATCTACAGTATATACTTTATAATAATAATTAACACCAGGACTTAGACCATCATCCAAAAAAGAAAGATTTGTCCCTATGTAGCGAACCACACCAGCGCCAATGGTATTGTTGAATTTATAAATTCCATTTTGATTTGGATCGTCTGAGGCAGAAGGAACGGTTGAATCATAACGAACTACCACATAGCCTCCGCCATCAACACTACTTGCCGCTCCCCAACTTACATTGGCACCACCATTTGAAGCTCCTGTAGCTGTAATTGCTCCTGGTGAACTCGGTGTAAGAGTGTCTATATTCCCTTGATAAATGACAAAATCATCAAAGCTAGCCGTAAAGTTTGTAGCACTACCAGTTGTTTTGAATGAGATTGCTGCAACACCAAAACTTCCGGCTGCAGTTCCATTGGTAGTAAGTTCAACAGCTACTTTTGTCCAATCCGTTTTTATTTTATCCAAAACCATAGCGACAGGTTGTTTCGTTCCTGCCGGTACGGCAGTTGCCGAGTTATTATCGACATACAAATCTACTGTGCTTGCTGTTGGATCCAGAGTCGCCGTTGTAGTAGTAGGTTTGTACCAAAATTGTATTTGGTATTTCGTATTTGGAGCAAATAAACCAGCTATTTGAGGAGTAAAAAATGATTTTGTAGATGTAGATAATGAACCAAATGAAGCACATTGAGGTCCAGTTCTACCTCCTGTGCCTAAAATCGCTCTAGTAATTGCGGTACCTGAGGTAGTAACAGTAGACCAAGTCGTTGTACTAAGATTTAGAGCAGGTGTTGTTCCAGTACTTCCAGCTTGAATATTTGCTACTGTTGCGTTCTCAAATCCTCCATCAATAATAGAAGAATAGTTGGTGGTAGTCGCACTTGTTACAAATAAATATTTTAAAGCGTCATTTGCCATCAATTGAGGGTCGTGTCCTACCCCAGTTACTTCTACTTTTTGCCAATTAAAGGAACTTCCTAAAGATTGACAATAGGTTTGGCTTTTGCTAAAAAAGTATTGTCCTCTCACTAATCTAGTTAATCCTTGTTGAGTATCTACTGTAGTGTTGTGTCTTAATCCAATAGAGTTAGGGTCGGTGTCATTAAGACCTAAATGAACTATTTGTTTTTTAGAAAAAGCGA
>JANMZS010000184.1:0-9117 GCA_031383535.1 Flavobacterium sp. | reverse complement strand
AAAATTATGGCATGTACAAGTTGTTCAACTTCTGATGGTGGCGCACCAAAGGGTTGCAAAAATAATGGGACTTGTGGCACCGATAGCTGCAACAAATTAACTGTTTTTGATTGGCTTTCTAATATGAGTTTACCCAACGGGGAAGCTCCTTTTGATTGTGTTGAAATCCGTTTTAAAAATGGAAGAAAAGAATTTTACCGCAATACCGAAAAATTGACCTTAAGCATTGGCGACATTGTAGCCACCGAAGCTTCCACGGGTCACGATATCGGAATTATTACCCTTACTGGTGAACTCGTTCGTGTTCAAATGAAGAAAAAAGGAGTACAAACTACCAGCAAAGAAATTCTAAAAATTTACAGAAAAGCGTCTCAAAAGGACATCGATATCTGGTCAGCAGCTCGCGATAAAGAAGAGCCTATGAAGGTTCGAGCAAGAGAATTAGCCATTGCCCACAAACTTGAAATGAAAATATCAGATATCGAATTTCAAGGAGATGGGTCAAAGGCTACTTTTTATTATACTGCCAATGACAGGGTCGATTTTAGACTTTTAATAAAAGACTTTGCAAAAGAATTTAGCTCTAGAGTCGAAATGAAACAGGTGGGACTTCGCCAAGAAGCAGCTCGATTAGGGGGTATAGGTTCTTGCGGCAGAGAACTATGCTGTTCGACTTGGTTGACCGATTTTAGAAGTGTTAATACCTCGGCAGCTCGTTACCAACAATTGTCGCTAAACCCGCAAAAACTTGCAGGGCAGTGTGGTAAATTGAAATGTTGTCTTAATTATGAGCTTGATACTTATATGGACGCACTAAAAGGGTTTCCTGATTTTGACACCAAATTGTCCACCGAAAAAGGAGATGCTATTTGTCAAAAACAAGATATTTTTAAAGGCTTGATGTGGTTTGCTTATACGAATGATTTTGCCAATTGGCACGTGTTAAAAATAGAACAAGTAAAAGAAATCCTTGCCGAAAACAAACTTAAAAACAAAGTGCCCTCGCTTGAAGATTATGCCATAGAAATTGTTGTAGAGCCTGAAAAACATTTTAACAATGCGATGGGGCAAGAAAGTTTAACTCGTTTTGACCAACCTAAAAGAAGTAAAAAGTCAAATAAAAAACGAAAATCTGGGGGAGAGAATGTAATTGTTGCCAACAAGAACAACAACAGTAACAATACCAATTCGAACAATAACAACCAAAACAGAAATTCTAGACCTGCACAGGATGCAAAACCTCAAGTGCCTAGAAAACCAATAATTATTACTAAAAATGAAAATAAAGAATAGTATATTATTTTTGTTGGTGACGTTTCTCTTCTTTTCTTGTGATAAAAAAAGAGTTTTTGATGAGTATAAATCAGTTGGTAATTCATGGCATAAAGATAGTATTATAAGCTTTGATTTGCCTGAATTAGATTCCACAAAAAGGTATAATTTATTCGTGAATTTAAGAGCAAACAACGATTACCCCTTTAACAACCTCTTTCTAATTGTATCACTAGAAATGCCCAATGGATTTACCAAAGTGGATACCCTTGAGTACCAAATGGCAACTCCAGATGGGGCAATACTTGGTGATGGTTTTACTGATTTAAAAGAAAGTAAACTTTTTTATAAAGAGAAAGTCAGATTTAGAGGAAAATATAAAGTTAACATAAAACAAGCTCTCCGAGAAAGCGGAAAAATTCAAGGAACAAAAATACTAGAAGGAATTACTGACGTTGGTTTTAGAATAGAAAAAACAGATTAAAAACGCATTATGGCTACTCAAAAAAACATAGAAAAAGATATCAATTACTATAAAAATAAATTTTGGAGAGTTTTCTTTTATAGTTTGGGAGGTATATTAGTATTCTTCTTATTCGCGTCTTGGGGTCTTTTTGGATCTATGCCTTCCTTCGAGGATTTAGAAAATCCCGATTCTAATCTAGCTACCGAAATCATTTCGTCTGACGGAGTTATTCTAGGAAAATATTTCGAGAAAAACAGGTCACAACTTAAATACTCAGACTTACCCAAAAATTTGGTTCAAGCTCTTGTTGCTACCGAAGACGAGCGTTTTTATGAACATTCAGGTATTGACGGTAGAGGAACTTTAAGAGCCATAGCCAGTTTAGGAACTAGTGGAGGAGCCAGTACATTAACCCAACAATTAGCCAAACAATTATTCCACGGAGAAGGGTCTAAATTTTTACCTTTTAGAATTGTACAAAAAATTAAGGAATGGATTATTGCCATTCGGTTAGAAAGACAATACACCAAAAACGAGATTATTGCTATGTACTGCAATGTCTATGATTTTGGAAATTATTCTGTAGGGGTAAGTTCTGCCGCAAAAACCTATTTTTCTAAAGAACCTAAGGATTTAACTATTGATGAATCTGCAATATTGGTTGGTATGTTCAAAAACTCAGGATTGTACAATCCCGTAAAAAATGCACAAGGCGTTAAAAATAGAAGAAATGTAGTTTTGGCTCAAATGGAAAAAGGGAACATCATTACCACAGCCCAAAAAGTAAACCTACAAAGTTTGCCCATTACTTTACATTTCAAACTGGAAAGTCACCGCGAAGGAACAGCCACTTATTTCAGAGAATACCTGAGAGATTACATGAAAAAATGGATGGAAGAAAACAAAAAACCAGATGGTTCGGATTATAATATTTATAAAGATGGCTTAAAAATCTATACCACGATTGATTCCCGAATGCAATTACATGCTGAAGAAGCCGTTGAAAAACACATGGCAAACCTTCAAGAACAGTTTTTTATTGAAGCTAAAACCAATAAAAATGCTCCTTTTGTAAATATTTCGGATGCCGAAACCCAACGCATTCTAAAACAAGCGATGAAAGCATCGTACCGATGGACTGTAATGGCTGAGCAAGAAAAAAGTGAGGAAGAAATTATTGCTTCCTTTAGCAAAAAAACAGAAATGAAAGTCTTTACCTGGAAAGGGGAAAGAGATACTATTATGACTCCACTAGATTCGATTCGATATTACAAACATTTTTTACAATCTGGACTTATGGCTATGGAACCTCAAACTGGTAGTGTCAAAGCCTGGGTAGGCGGAATAAATTACAAATATTTTCAGTACGATCACGTAGGTCAAGGTGCTCGACAAGTAGGATCTACATTTAAACCATTTGTGTATGCCACTGCCATTGAACAATTAGGCATGTCACCATGTGATACTATTGTTGATGGGCCCTTTATCATTCGTAAAGGACGTCACCATGTTACCGAAGATTGGGAGCCAAGAAATTCGGATAACCGATACCGCGGAATGGTTACTCTAAAACAAGGCTTGGCTAATTCTATCAACACCATTTCTGCCAAATTAATTGACAAAACAGGTCCAGAAGCAGTAGTAGAATTAACTCATAAATTAGGGGTAAAATCTGAAATTCCTGTGCAACCTTCTATTGCACTTGGAGCAGTTGATATCACCGTAGAAGATATGGTAGCAGCTTACGGAACTTTTGCTAACCAAGGCGTTTATGTAAAACCGCAATTTATTACCCGAATAGAAGACAAAAGTGGTGTGGTAATCTATGAACCTATTCCAGAATCGCATGATGTGTTAAACAAAGATATTGCCTTTGCGGTTATCAAATTATTAGAAGGGGTTACCGAGGGAGGTTCAGGAGCAAGGCTACGCACACAGGGAGGCGGAAGCGGTGACAATCGTTGGACAGGTTATCCTTATTCTTTCACAAACCCAATAGCGGGTAAAACGGGTACAACTCAAAACCAGTCTGATGGTTGGTTTATGGGAATGGTACCTAATTTAGTCACGGGTGTTTGGGTAGGCTGCGAGGATCGTTCAGCGCGTTTCAAAAGTTTAACTTATGGTCAAGGAGCAACGGCTGCATTACCGATCTGGGGCTATTTTATGAAACTTTGCTACGCTGACGAAAACCTTAAAGTTTCAAAAGAAGATTTCGACAGACCACCAAATCTTTCCATAAAAGTAGATTGTTACACTGCCCCAAAAGTAAAAGACACCACCAATATTCAACAAGATACCGAGGAATTTGAATTGTAAATGTCATTGCGAGGAACGAAGCAATCACATATCGAGAGCAACAAATAAGATGGCACCCGTGCCCCGAAATGACAGGATGCTAGTTACATTTTGAAAGTGTTTCGTGAAATTAGCCTGATTATTTATCTAAAATTTGTGTAAATTCGTGAAATCTGTGTCAAATTTTGTTAGGCTAAAAAACTCGATATGATCAACAAAACAGTAAAGAACGTTCAAGAAGCCCTACTAGGAATCGAAAACGGAATGACACTAATTCTCGGTGGTTTTGGATTGTGTGGTATTCCAGAAAATTGTATTGCGGAATTGGTCAAAAAAGAAACCAAGAATCTTACCTGTATTTCTAACAATGCTGGTGTCGATGACTTTGGTCTTGGATTACTACTTCAAAAAAAACAAATCAAAAAAATGATTTCTTCCTATGTGGGAGAAAATGCCGAATTCGAACGCCAAATGCTTTCTGGCGAACTCGACGTAGAACTCATTCCGCAAGGAACGTTAGCCGAATGCTGTCGCGCAGCTCAAGCCGGAATTCCTGCTTTTTTCACACCAGCTGGTTTCGGAACCGAAGTTGCCATCGGCAAAGAATCCCGAGAATTCAACGGAAAAATGCACGTGATGGAATTGGCTTTCAAAGCGGATTTTGCCATTGTAAAAGCTTGGAAAGGCGATACAGCAGGAAACCTAATCTTCAAAGGAACCGCTCGAAATTTCAATCCGTGTATGGCTGGCTCCGCAAAAATTACCATCGCCGAAGTCGAAGAATTAGTCGAAGCCGGAACCCTCGACCCCAACCAAATACATACTCCCGGAATCTTTGTGCAACGCATCTTTCAAGGGGAGCATTATGAAAAGAGGATTGAGAAGAGAACGGTGAGGAAAAAATAGTGGTCAGTATTCAGCGAAAACAAAACTTAAATGACCTTAGATTTCTTATATGGTTCAAAACTTAATGATTCTTAATTTCTTAATGGTTTAAAAAAATCTATGCTAACAAAAGAAGAAATAGCCAAACGCATCGCCCAAGAAGTCAAAGACAACTACTTTGTCAACCTCGGTATTGGTATTCCTACTTTGGTAGCCAATTATATCCCAAAAGGAATTGACGTGGAATTTCAAAGTGAAAACGGTGTTCTGGGAATGGGACCATTTCCGTTTGAAGGCGAAGAAGACGCTGATTTAATCAATGCCGGAAAACAAACTATCACGACTTTGAAAGGCGCATCTTTTTTTGATTCGGCGATGAGTTTCGGAATGATTCGCGGGCAACACGTAGATTTAACAATTCTTGGCGCGATGGAAGTTGCCGAAAACGGGGATATTGCCAACTGGAAGATTCCCGGAAAAATGGTCAAAGGAATGGGCGGCGCCATGGATTTAGTTGCTTCTGCTGAGAATATTATCGTGGCGATGATGCACGTCAACAAAGCCGGAGAAAGCAAAATTCTCAAACGATGTACTTTGCCATTGACAGGTGTTGGTTGCGTGAAAAAAGTCGTAACCGAATTAGCCGTTCTCGAAGTAACTCCAAAAGGTTTTAAACTCTTAGAACGTGCGCCAGGCATTTCTGTTGAACATATTATTGCCTCCACCGAAGCTAATTTAATTATCGAAGGAGAAATTCCGGAAATGGTGATTGATTAAAAAAATTAACCGCAGATTCGCAGATTAATAAAAAAAATTTAGAAAAACATTATTGGTTTTTCTAAATTTCGAAGGTTTTCTTTTTCCACTTAAAACACCCAAAATTGTAATTACATTACCTTTTATTTTAAAGACAATTTGCCAAGTTTTATAAACTGCTTCGCGATAGATTTTGGTTTTTGTTGGGGTATCTTCGCATTCAGCATAAATGGTTGGATTCAAAATGATTTTATTCATGGCATCTTGAATTCCATCACCGCCTTTCACTGCATTGAGTGGTTAAAGTTTTACAAATTGAATATAATCAATAATTTCTTGCAGGTTAGAGTAGTATTTATCGGAAACAATTAACGAATACTGTTCAAAATTTCTAGTTTCTTTTGTTCCCATTTTTTATTACAAGTTTCTAAAGACATTGTTGGCGATTTTTCAGCATCGCCAATCCATTTCAAAAATTCTTCTTGAGACATTTCTTGCTCGTCGTTGTCATTTTCGAAATCAATAAAAACTTTTAAGGGTTTGCCTACAAGGTTATTTGGAATCTCAAAAGATAGATTCACATTAGTGTCGCTTGGCGTTACAGTTTGCTCTATCATAATCAAGAATTTAAACAAATTTACAAATTAATTCATTCGCTACAACAACTTCTCATCTTCCTTCTCATAAAAAACATCCACAGAAAGTGTTTTTTGACTCGATGCAAAAACGGCTAATTCGTCGCAACGTTCGTTTTGAGGATGATTGTTGTGCCCTTTGATCCATTTAAAATCGACTTGGTGTTTTCTATAAATTTTTAGAAACCGAGCCCATAAATCAGGATTCTTCTTTCCTGCAAAACCTTTTTTCTCCCAACCAAAAACCCATTTTTTCAAAACAGAATCCACAACATATTTAGAATCCGAAACTATTAAAACTTTCATGTTGAGATTTTTCAGTTTTTCGAGTCCTACGATAACGGCTAATAATTCCATTCGGTTATTAGTAGTATGACGGAAACCCTCGTAGAATTCTTTTTTATGAGGGGTGCCTACTAGCTCCATCACAACGCCATAACCTCCAGGGCCAGGATTGCCTTTTGCGGCACCATCGGTATAAATATGTACATCGTGTTCCAAAGTGTGAAATTAGAGGTTAGAAGTTGAAAGTTAGAAGTTGGAAACTATAAGGTCTTCAATTACCGATGGAAAATACTGTTGTTCTAGTTCGTGTATTTTTTCTGCTACCACTTCAGCTGTGTCAGTAACTAAAACTGTTACTTTTTTCTGAAAAATGATATTTCCTTCATCATAATTTTCATTAACATAATGTATGGTGATTCCCGTTTCCTTTTCTTTATTTTCTACAACAGTCCTATGAACATTCATACCATACATTCCTTTTCCACCATATTTTGGCAACAAAGCAGGATGTATGTTTATTATTTTATTAGGAAAGGCTTGAACTAGTGATTTTGGTAATTTTAATAAAAATCCAGCAAGAACTATTAAATCAGGTTGAAAAGAGAGTATTTTTTGTATGAAATTATTTTCAAAAAAATCTATTTTAGAAAATATTTCAATTGGAACTTTAAAATTATGAGCTCTTTGAATTACTCCTGCATTAGGGTTATTAGTAAAAACTGCAACAACTGTTGCAATTTCTTTATTTTCAAAATATTTAATAATATTTTCAGCATTAGTACCTGATCCCGAAGCAAAAATTATTATTTTATTCATGTTCCTAAAGATTTTTAATTTGCAAAAAAAAGAATAAAAAGGGAGAATAAATAACATTATGTATTCTTTATTTAAAAAAAAATTATACTTTAGACGACACATTTATGAACTAAATAGTTGTTTTAAAATAAAGTTTTTTATTTTTGCAAACAATTTAAATTTTAAAATTAAAGATTATGTCAGACATTGCATCAAGAGTAAAAGCTATTATCGTAGACAAATTAGGTGTTGACGAAAATGAAGTTGTAACAGAAGCTAGCTTCACTAATGATTTAGGAGCTGACTCATTAGACACTGTAGAGCTTATTATGGAATTCGAAAAAGAATTTGATATTCAAATTCCAGACGATCAAGCAGAAAACATTGGTACTGTAGGTCAAGCGATTTCATATATTGAAGAAGCTAAGAAATAATAAAAAAACACTCGATTTTTAAAATCTCAACTTTTTAAATTTGTTTTTTGAAAATTGGAATTTATTAAAAATCGGGTGTTATTATTTTTTTAAACAACATTACTGATTGAATTTCAATCAAAACGATATTAAATATAATACCCATAGCTCTTTTGTGATTGTTATAGAACAAGAAAGCATGGGTTTTATTTGTTAAAATACTAAAAAATCAAATCATGGTATTAAAACGAGTTGTGGTAACAGGCCTAGGTGCTCTTACCCCTATTGGAAACAACATACAAGAATATTGGAATGGACTTATAAATGGTGTTAGTGGAGCTGCTCCGATAACCTATTTTGATGCTTCAAAATTCAAAACTCAATTTGCTTGTGAATTAAAAAACTTCAATGTCGAAGATTTTATTGACAGGAAAGAAGCTCGAAAAATGGATCGTTATGCGCAATATGCGATGGTTTCTTCAGAAGAAGCGATGAATGACGCTAATTTTGATTTAGATAAAATTGACAAGGATCGTGCAGGGGTAATTTGGGGTTCAGGAATAGGCGGATTAGAAACATTTCAAATTGAAGTTTTAAACTTTGCTGCTGGAGATGGCACACCAAAATTCAATCCTTTTTTTATACCTAAAATGATTGGGGATATTGCTTGTGGCCACATTTCGATAAAATATGGATTTAGAGGTCCAAATTTTGGAACTGTTTCTGCATGTGCCTCTTCAACAAATGCAATAATTGATGCTTTTAATTATATTAGATTAGGTCATGCCGATATTATGGTAACTGGTGGCTCAGAAGCAGCAGTAACTATTGCTGGTATGGGTGGATTTAATGCTATGCATGCCCTTTCTACTAGAAATGATGACCCTAAAACAGCTTCAAGACCTATGGATAAAGACAGAGATGGATTTGTTTTAGGAGAAGGCGCTGGTGCTTTAATTCTTGAGGAATATGAGCACGCTATCGCTCGTGGGGCAAAAATTTACTGTGAAGTAGGTGGTGGGGGTATGTCTGCCGATGCGCATCATATTACTGCCCCGCATCCCGAAGGACTTGGTGCCAGAAATGTAATGCTGGCCGCATTAGATGATGCTGGGATGAAAGCAGATGAAATTGATTACATCAACACACACGGCACCTCCACACCTATTGGTGATGGAGCAGAAGTAAAAGCCATCACCGCTGTGTTTGGAGAACATGCTTATAAGCTAAATATCAGTGCTACAAAATCAATGACGGGTCACTGTCTTGGAGCAGCCGGTGTTATCGAAGCGATTGCCAGTATAAAAGCAGT
>JANMZS010000173.1:0-3127 GCA_031383535.1 Flavobacterium sp. | reverse complement strand
ATTATTTTAAGTGTGATTCTAATCACAATTTTGGTGTTATCCGTTTTTTCTATTTATTTATTTCCAGAAAGTACAACTTTAGGAGCACATGTTGTCGACCTAAAATTAGATACTGGAGATACGGCTTGGATGCTAGTTGCGACTGGTCTTGTGCTATTAATGACTCCAGGATTAGGATTCTTTTATGGTGGAATGGTAGGTAAAAAGAATGTAATTAGTACCGTATTACAAAGCTTTATGGCTATGGTAATCGTTACTGTGTTGTGGGTTGTGGTTGGATTTGGATTATGTTTTGGACCTTCTGTGGGAGGTTTTATTGGAGATCCTTCTTCTAACCTATTTTTTCAAGGAGTAAGCGCTAATACAGCATGGGAATTAGCTCCGACTATTCCTTTTCTTTTATTTGCTTTATTTCAAGCTAAATTTGCAATCATTACACCAGCTTTAATTACTGGAGCTTTTGCAGAACGTGTTCGCTTCTGGGCTTATTTATTATTCATGGTATTATTCATATTATTTGTTTATGCGCCTTTATGTCACATGACTTGGCATCCTGATGGAATTTTCTTCGGATGGGGAGTATTAGATTTTGCTGGAGGAACAGTAGTACACATGAGTGCTGGTTGGGCCGCTCTTGCTGGAGCTATGTTCTTAGGAAAAAGAAAAATACAAAAAACAAACCCTGCTCGTATTACTTATGTATTATTAGGAACTGGTTTATTATGGTTTGGTTGGTTTGGTTTCAATGCAGGTTCTGCTGTAGGATCTGGAAGCCTTGCTGCTCAAGCTCTTGGAACAACTACTGTAGCTGCTGCTGCTGCTGCAATGGGTTGGGTATTCCTTGATAAAATATTAGGTCACAAATTGTCTGCAATGGGAGCTTGTATTGGGGCTGTTGTTGGATTAGTTGCTATTACTCCTGCCGCAGGTTTTGTATCAATTCCTTCTGCATTAGCCATTGGATTTATAGCTAGTATTATCAGCAACCTTGTGGTAAGTAAATTCCCTAAAGGTAAAATTGATGATGCATTAGATGTATTTGCTTGTCACGGTGTTGGTGGTATGGTTGGTATGCTTTTAACAGGAGTTTTTGCTTCAAAATCTGTTAACGCAATTGTAGGTGACAACCAAGGTTTAATCTACGGTGATGCTACTTTGTTTTTAATCCAATTAAAAGCACTAGTTCTTGTATCTATATTTGCTTTCACAGTATCGTATGCTTTATTCTTTATTGTTAATTTGATTACACCATTGAGAGTAAGTGAAGAAAAAGAAGAATTAGGATTAGACATTTCTCAACACGGAGAGTTCTTGTAGAAACCTTTTCATAAACATAGTAAAACACCCTGAAAATTAGTTTTCAGGGTGTTTTTTTTTTGTAGTATATTTTATCTTGATACTTAGCAGGACTATTTTATATGCGTTTTTGATATTATAGCGTTATTATTCTTAGAAACATAAAGCAACAAAAAAATAGGATTGTTCCTTTCCTAGTAATTTTCAAACCGAAAAATGTTATACCAAATAGGCTTTAAATTCACTGGAAAAATTTATGTTGTTTTGTCATTTTCGACGAAGGAGACTCGAACGAAGTTAAAAGGTGAAACAAATCACATAAATAGAGCAACTGATGTAATTTTTCCTGCGGCGAAATGACAAATTGTTACAGACAATTCAAGACTAAAATGGTATTATTTCTTAAACTTAGAAATCCCTGTTTTTAACCAAGTCTCATATTCATCAACACCAACATAACTAATTGTTGGTTTATCTTGATTCAAACTATTTCCGTTTAAGTCCGTCAAAACATATAAGGGTTGTGTATTGGTATTGTATTTTGAAATCATAAAATCAGTCCATTTATCGCCTATGGTTTCAATTTCTGAGCCCGTAGTTTTTGAAACAAATTGCTCTTTTATAGGTAAATCTCTTTTATCATCAACATATAAGGAAATCAAGACTAGTTCGTTTTTTAAAATTGGCAAAATACGCTCATCAGACCAAACATTATTTTCCATTTTTCTGCAGTTGACACAAGCAAAACCTGTAAAATCAAGCATAATTGGCTTGTTAACTGTTTTAGCATACGCCAATCCCTTTTCATAATCATCAAAAACCATTATTTGATGTGGTCCCAATTTGGCTCCGTTTGGCAAAATTGAAGTTGCAGTAGTTTCAACAGAACCGCCTAAACCAAGCGGACTTTCGCTATACTCTAGTGGTGGCGGAAAAGCATTTATCAATTTTAATGGCGCTCCCCAAAGCCCTGGAATCATATAAATGGTAAAAGATAAAACCAATAACCCAAGCGATAATCTTCCTACTGAAATATGAGATAATGGACTATCGTGAGGCAGGGATATTTTTCCAAATAAATAAAATGCTAGGGTTCCGAAAATAGCAATCCAAATAGCTAAAAACACTTCTCGTTCTAATAAATGTAACTGTAAAACCAAATCAGCATTAGATAAAAATTTAAAGGCTAACGCTAATTCTAAAAAACCTAAAACTACTTTTACGGTATTAAGCCACCCACCCGATTTTGGTAAAGAATGCAACCAACTAGGAAACATAGCAAATAGCATAAATGGTAAGGCTATAGCTAAAGAGAATCCAAACATACCAATTACAGGAGCTATACCACCTTTTGAGGCTGCCTCTACTAATAATGTTCCAACAATAGGTCCAGTGCAAGAAAAAGACACAATTGCTAATGCTAAAGCCATAAACAAAATACCAATAACACCACCTTTATCCGCTTGATTATCGACTTTATTTGCCCATGAATTAGGTAACATAATTTCGAAAGCTCCTAAAAAAGAAGCTGCAAAAAATAGTAATAGAAGAAAGAAAATTATATTAAACCAAACATTTGTTGCTAAAGCATTCAAAGCATCAGCACCAAAAATGCCTGTAACTAATGTTCCTAATAATACATATATAACAATAATAGAAATTCCGTAGGTAATTGCATTTCTAATTCCTTGTGCTTTTGTTTTGCTTTGTTTAGTAAAAAAGCAGAAGGAATTAGAAATGCAATTACCTACGGAATTTCTATTATTGTTATATATGTATTATTAGGAACATTAGTTACAGGCATTTTTGGTGCTGATGCTTTGAATGCTTT
>JANMZS010000054.1:0-1681 GCA_031383535.1 Flavobacterium sp. | reverse complement strand
CGCTTTCGAAAAACTGGGCTTATCACAATACAAAGAGTTCATTCATTTTGGATTGACATCTCAGGATATCAACAACACCGCCATTCCACTTTCGACAAAAGAGGCTTTTGAAAAAGTGTACATGCCTTCATTAATCGCTTTGACATCAAAACTGAAAGAGTTGAGTATGGAATGGAGAGATATTCCTATGCTTGCCAAAACCCACGGACAACCAGCTTCTCCAACCCGTTTGGGTAAAGAAATTGGTGTTTTTGTAGAACGCTTAGAAGAACAAATGCGATTGTTATTTAACATTCCGTTTGCGGCCAAATTTGGAGGAGCGACAGGAAATTACAATGCCCATCATGTTGCCTATCCACAAATTGACTGGAGAAAATTTGGAGGGGATTTTGTAGAAGAAAATCTTGGCTTACATCACTCCTTCCCTACTACACAAATTGAACATTACGATCATTTTGCCGCTTTTTTTGATGCGTTAAAAAGAATCAATACCATTATCATTGACTTAGACCGAGACATTTGGACCTATGTATCGATGGAATATTTCAAACAAAAAATCAAAGCGGGAGAAATTGGTTCCTCGGCGATGCCACACAAAGTAAACCCTATAGATTTTGAAAATTCAGAAGGAAATCTAGGGATTGCCAATGCTATTTTCGAACATTTATCTGCAAAATTACCGCTGTCGAGATTACAACGTGATTTAACCGATAGTACGGTTTTAAGAAATATTGGGGTTCCTATGGGACATACGCTAATTGCTTTTGAAGCGACCTTGAAAGGCTTGAATAAACTGCTTTTGAACGAGCCCAAATTCCACGAAGATTTAGAGAAAAACTGGGCGGTGGTTGCCGAAGCAATTCAAACCATTTTGCGCCGTGAAGCCTACCCAAATCCTTATGAAGCCCTAAAAGGATTAACTAGAACCAACGAAGCTATTGACAAAAAGGCGATTCATAATTTTATTGCAACTTTAGAAGTCTCTGACGAAATCAAAGCCGAATTAATGCAAATTACACCAAGTAATTTTGTAGGGATTTAAAGTAAATAACTTGATTTTTGGGTGTAATTAGGTTAATTATTTCATAGGCACTAACTAAATAGGTCAATATAGACTTAACTCGTTGTGTAATTCAATTTTGATAATTTTGTATAAAGTAATACCATACATAAATGCGAAATAATCTTCGTTTTGACCTAATACGCCCAAAACTCGGGAATAGAGTTTATTTATTTCAGTTTTTATTAGACTGATTTTAAAAGAACTAGCAGGATAACTACCTACGTATCATTCATACTAATTTTATAAAAATTGATTTAATTGACCATTACAAATTACTCAATTACACCATAAATTTGGATGATTTAACCTTATTTTAAAAAGATATTTCTGGTATTTTTAGCTAAACTTAAAAACCAAAAAATCATGAAAAAAATGTTTTTTATTACCTCCTTGACCGTTTTATCTTTAATTGGCTGTCAAGAACAAGATTCAGTAGAATTAGAAGTTGCTACAGTAACTAAACCAAAATTATTTACTAGTAATGCGAATCAAGGGTTGAAAAACCAACTAAAAAAGAAAGAAATTTCTTCTTTAAAATTAGATTAATAGGCTGAAAATCAGTATATTTATAGTGTATTCAACGCACATATAAAAATATGATTAATCAGCCTAAAGCTC
>JANMZS010000053.1:0-24120 GCA_031383535.1 Flavobacterium sp. | reverse complement strand
GAGCTTTAGGCTGATTAATCATATTTTTATATGTGCGTTGAATACACTATAAATATACTGATTTTCAGCCTATTAATCTAATTTTAAAGAAGAAATTTCTTTCTTTTTTAGTTGGTTTTTCAACCCTTGATTCGCATTACTTATTATTACTTACGTTTTATTGTCAGTAATCAATAATAAATTTTCGAAGACTAGAAAACAAGTTTAATTTAAAACTCCAATTTCTTTTTTCTCAACTCAAAATTCTGCCCCAAATACACTCTGCGAACCATTTCGTCTTCAACTAATTCTTCTGGTTTTCCTTCTTTTAAGATTCCACCTTCAAACATAAGATAGGTTTTGTCCGTTATGGCTAGCGTTTCTTGAACGTTATGATCGGTAATAAGAATACCAATATTCTTGTTTTTGAGTTGGGCTACAATGCGCTGAATATCTTCAACAGCCACGGGATCGACACCTGCAAAAGGCTCATCTAGCAAAATAAATTTTGGATCGGTAGCCAAACATCGGGCTATTTCGGTACGGCGACGTTCTCCTCCCGAGAGTAAATCGCCACGGTTGGTGCGAATATGGTGCAATCCAAATTCATCAATTAAGCTTTCTAATTTTGCTTCTTGTTCGGCTTTGGATAGTTTGGTTAATTGCAAAACGCTAAGAATATTGTCCTCGATACTCAATTTTCTAAAAATCGAAGCCTCCTGAGCAAGATAGCCTATGCCGTGTTGGGCTCTTTTGTACATGGGATAATTAGTTATTTCTAAATTATCCAGAAATATAGTTCCAGAATTGGGTTTTACCAAACCCACAATCATATAAAAAGAAGTCGTTTTTCCAGCACCATTTGGTCCCAAAAGCCCAACGATTTCTCCTTGATTCACTTCGACCGAAATGCCTTTAACCACACTTCGACCCTTGTAGGTCTTCACTAAATTTTCGGCTCTTAATTTCATCTGTTTATAATATTTGCTTTTTATTGGAAGATGGAACGCCTATAATCATACCTCCGTGTGTCAATGATAATTGTCGTGGGCGTTTCATTTACTTAGGATTTTATTTAGGAACTAATTTGTCCTTCTTTTTTCAATTGATTCTTGTGTACAACTGCTGAAATTATGATGCTTATTTCATATATCAATAACATTGGAATCGCAACTATAAGTTGGCTTACCACATCGGGTGGAGTGACAATCGCAGCAACTATTAGTATGATGACAACTGCATATTTCCAATATTTCCTTAAAAATTCTGGTGTTACCAGCCCTAATTTGGTTAAAAAGTATATTATCACAGGCAGTTCAAAAAACAATCCGCTGGCTATTACTGATGTTTTTATCATGCCAATATAGGAATCAAAACTAAATTGGTTTTGTACCACATCGCTAACTTTGAAAGTAGCAAAAAAGTTGATTGACATAGGCACTACAACAAAATAGCCAAATAATACCCCTAGAAAAAACAAAAACGAAGCTATGAAAATAAATAATTTAGCATGTTTTCTTTCGTTTTCATACAAAGCGGGACTAATAAAGTTCCAAAGTTGTAACAAAATATAGGGAAATGCCAAAATAAATCCAGCAGTGATGCAGGTCCAAACAAGAATATTTACCTGACCTTCGACATCTATATTTTGAATAATAAAAGGCAAATCGGTAACACAAATACTGTCAGCAAAACCTAATTGATGTGATAGATCACAAAAAAATCGGTAGGTAATAAAATCAGGACTTTTGGGACCAAAAATGATAATATTAAAAATGTAATCACTGACAAAAAAAGTTAGCGTAGCAAATATTAATATTGCCACAGTACTTCTTACTAACAACCATCTTAACTCCTCAAGATGATCTAAAAACGACATTTCTTTAAGTTCTTTTTTTACCATTATACAATACCCTCCTTTAAAATATCATGTAAATGAAGTACCCCTTTATACTCACCATTGTCTTCTACAATCAACTGGGTAATGGCAAAGTCTTCTAAAATATTAAGTGCGTCTACCACCATAGTTGACGATTGTATCGTTTTAGGATTTTTAGACATGATATCTTTCGCAGTCAAATCAGCAAAAGTGTTTCTGTCATTGAGCATTCTTCGGATATCTCCGTCTGTTATTATCCCGATTACTGTATTGTTTTCTACTACGGCAGTTACTCCTAGGCGCTTTTCTGAAATTTCGAAAATTACTTTTTTAATAGAGGTGTCGGGTGAAACCATAGGTTTCAAAGAATTTTCAAGCATGTCATTCACACTCAACAAAAGTTTTTTTCCTAACGCACCACCTGGGTGGTATTTAGCAAAATCTTCACTAGTAAAACCTCGAAGTTCCATTAAGCATACCGCTAGTGCATCGCCCATCACGAGTTGGGCTGTGGTACTATTTGTTGGTGCTAAATTATTGGGACAAGATTCCGCATCAACCGTTGTGTTTAAAACAAAATGGGATTCTTTTGCCAAAAACGAAGTCATATTTCCTGTAATGGCAATTAATTGATTGCCAAATCTTTTTAATAGGGGAACTAAAACTTTTATTTCGGGACTATTGCCACTTTTTGAAATGCAAATGGTCACATCTTCCTTTTGCAACATGCCTAAATCTCCGTGAATCGCTTCAGAAGCATGTAAAAATAGCGATGGAGTTCCAGTAGAGTTAAAAGTAGCCACCATTTTTTGAGCAATAATCGCACTTTTACCAATTCCAGTAACAATCAATCTTCCTTTTGAATTAAATAAGACTTGAGTGGCTTCGGCAAAGTTAATGTCAATATAATCAACGAGTTTTGCGATAGATTCACTCTCAGAAAGAATGGTCTTTTTTGCCAAAGTCAAAATATTTTCGTTATTTTTCAAAATAGAATTTTTTATAAAATTTGCGTGTTAAAAAGAAATATGTATCTTTATAAAGCGCAAATTTAGATAAAATACCATTAATAAATAATGAATTCAAACGAAATTGACATACACAAAGAATTAAAGAAGTATTTTGGCTTTAGCCAATTCAAAGGACTGCAAGAAAAAGTGATTAAAAGCATACTCAATCGAGAAAATACTTTTGTTATCATGCCTACAGGTGGAGGTAAATCCTTATGTTATCAATTGCCAGCTTTGGTTCAAGAAGGTACTGCTATTGTAGTTTCTCCGTTAATTGCCTTAATGAAAAATCAAGTAGATGCCATTAGAAGTCTATCTTCAGAAAATGGAATTGCGCACGTATTAAATTCTTCGCTAACAAAAACAGAAATTACCCAAGTAAAAAAAGACATCACTTCTGGTTTAACAAAACTATTATATGTTGCGCCAGAATCTTTAACAAAAGACGAATATGTACAGTTTCTTCAAAAAGTACCTATTTCATTTGTGGCTATCGATGAAGCCCACTGTATTTCAGAATGGGGTCACGATTTCAGACCAGAATATAGAAATTTAAAGCATATTATTAAACAATTAGGCGATGTTCCTATTATTGGTTTAACGGCTACTGCCACTCCAAAAGTTCAGGAAGATATTCTCAAAAATTTGGATATGTCTGATGCCACAACCTACAAAGCATCGTTCAACAGAGCCAATTTATACTATGAAGTTCGTACTAAAACCAAAAATATTGAATCGGATATTATTCGTTTTATCAAACAGCATAAAGGAAAATCGGGAATCATTTATTGTCTAAGTCGTAAAAAAGTAGAAGCAATTGCCGAAGTGTTGCAAGTAAACGGAATTAGCGCTGTGCCTTATCACGCTGGTTTAGATGCAAAAACTCGTGCCAAACATCAGGATATGTTTTTGATGGAAGATGTAGAAGTGGTTGTTGCAACAATAGCTTTTGGAATGGGAATCGACAAACCTGATGTTCGTTTTGTGATTCATCATGATATTCCAAAATCATTAGAAAGTTATTATCAAGAAACAGGTCGTGCGGGTCGTGATGGAGGAGAAGGACATTGTTTGGCCTATTATTCATACAAAGATGTTGAGAAACTAGAGAAATTCTTATCAGGAAAACCCGTTGCCGAACAAGAAATAGGTTTTGCTTTATTACAAGAAATTGTAGCTTATGCTGAAACTTCTATATCAAGGCGTAAATTTTTGTTGCATTATTTTGGCGAAGAATTTGACAGCGAAACGGGCGATGGTGCTGATATGGATGACAATATTCGCAATCCAAAAATTAAAAAAGAAGCAAGTGATCAAGTCGTTAAATTGCTAAAAGTAGTACGAGATACAAATCAATTGTATAAATCAAAGGAAGTGGTTTTCACGATGATTGGACGTATAAATGCTATCATAAAAGCGCATAGAACCGATAGCCAATCCTTTTTTGGATGCGGTTCTGATCATGACGAAAAATACTGGATGGCTCTATTGAGACAAGTATTAGTAGACGGTATGTTGTCTAAAGATATAGAAACGTATGGTATTGTAAAAATCACCCAAAAAGGATTGGATTTCATCAAGAAGCCTTACTCGTTTATGATGTCCGAAGATCATGAATATAATGAAACTGAAGACGAAGCTATTGTTACTGCTGCAAAAGGAACTGGAGTTGCAGATGAGGTTTTAATGGGCATATTACGTGATTTGCGTAAAAAAGTAGCCAAAAAATTAGGAGTTCCTCCGTTTGTTGTTTTTCAAGATCCATCTCTCGAAGATATGGCTTTGAAGTATCCTATTACTATGGATGAATTAATAAACACTCATGGTGTAGGCGAAGGAAAAGCTAAGAAATATGGTAAAGAATTTATAGATGTCATCAAAAATTATGTCGAAGAAAATGATATTATCAGACCTGATGATTTAGTTGTAAAATCTACAGGAGCAAATTCGGTTAATAAACTATACATCATTCAGAACGTAGATAGAAAATTGTCTCTAGATGACATTGCTTCTGCCAAAGGTTTGTCTATGAATGCTTTAATAAAAGAAATGGAGCAAATCGTAAACTCAGGAACTAAATTAAATATAAAGTACTGGATTGACGAAATCTTAGACGATGAGCAACAAGAAGAAATTCATGATTATTTTATGGAATCGCACTCTGATAGTATTGAAGAGGCGCTCAAAGAGTTTGATGGAGATTATGATATTGACGAACTGCGATTAATGCGAATCAAGTTTATTAGTGAAGTAGCGAATTAAATCCCCCTAACCCCCCCAAAGGGGTAAATTGTAAAAATTGGAGAGTTGGGTATTATTTACAAAAAAAAATGTTTTCGAAATTTTGGTTTTGTTTTGAGAATTTGAACTCCAATTTTTTCTGACTAGACTCCCTCCCCTTCGGGGAGGGTTGGGGAGGGGAACACTTCCCCCCGATGTGGTTTCAACCCATCACGAACAGCAATCATATTTTCATCCGTTACCACCATAAAAGCAATAGCGTGCATTTCGCCAAAAGTTTCAAATCCTGTAATAGTAGGAGACAATTTTTCGGCTTGTATGTATTGTTTTAAATGAATTTCGTGATGCTCGGCGGTCTTTGCCGAAGCTGGACCACGAAAATCCCAAATTAGTTTTATTTGTTGAGGTATTTCGTTTTTGCTCTTGTGTTGGGACATTTTTTGAGTTGTTTTTAGATTGTAAATTTACGAATTTTATTTTGTTATTGTATATACAATATATATTATATATATTTGTGTAAAAATATTTCCAATGAGAAAATTAATAGATATTGACGAAGCCACTTTGACCAAATTGAAAGTAATTTCTATATTTGAAAAAACAAATGTCAAAAAATTGATAGAAACTGCGGTACAAACGTATGTAAAAAACAAGCAATCTGATCAATTCAATAATTTAACGGATGAGGAAAAAGAGGATATTGGTTTATTAATGTTGATGCAGGAAGCCGATAGAAATGATAAGGTTAGTGAAGAAGAAATCTTCAAAATTTTAGGTAGATGAAAGTCGAATACTTAAAACAATTTTCAAAAGATTTACTAAAAGTCAAAGATGAAAATTTGAAAGATGATTTGTTCAATACAATTATTGCTCTAAAAAATGCAGAAACATTAAATGTGCTTTCTAATATCAAAAAGCTAAAGGGATATCAAAACGCTTATAGAATCAGAATTGGAAAATATAGATTAGGGTTTTATTTTGATGGAGAAGTTATAGAACTTGCCAGATTTGCCAAACGGGAAGATATTTATAAATTATTTCCATAAAATTTCACAACAAAATGCCACAAGAACTTCTTTTTCAAGTTTCCCCTGAAATAGCCGTAAATGATTTGTTACTCAAACAACACATTGCTAAGTTAACTCGGGTCAATGTCAAAGAAATTCAACATATTTCTATTTTAAAACGCTCCATTGACGCCCGCCAGAAAGCCATAAAGTTCAACTTAAAAGTGATGATTTTTTTAGTTGGAGAACCTTTTCAAGAAACTAAAATTGAATTACCGGACTATAAAAATGTTTCAAATGCTCAGGAAGTAATTATTGTGGGTGCTGGTCCAGCAGGATTATTTGCCGCCTTGCAATTAATTGAATTGGGATTAAAACCCATTGTCATTGAACGAGGCAAAGACGTTCGAGGTCGTCGTCGGGATTTGAAAGCCATCAACGTAGATCACATTGTCGATGAAGATTCGAATTACTGTTTTGGAGAAGGTGGAGCAGGAACCTACTCTGACGGAAAATTATATACTCGTTCTAAAAAGCGTGGTGATATAACCCGAATTTTGGAGTTGTTTGTTGCTTTTGGAGCATCAGCCGATATTTTGGTCGAAGCCCATCCGCATATTGGCACCAATAAATTACCTCAAATTATTCAAGATATTCGAGAAAAAATCATAGAATGTGGCGGACAGGTTTTGTTTGAAACTCGAGTTACTGATATTCTTATCAAAAACAATGAAGTACAAGGCATCATTACCCAAAACGGAGATACCATTCATGCTAATAAAATAATTTTAGCCACAGGACATTCGGCACGGGATATTTTTGAATTATTAGACCGAAAACAAATTTTCATCGAAGCTAAGGCTTTTGCTTTGGGAGTTCGAGCTGAACATCCACAATCATTAATAGATAGCATTCAGTACAGTTGCGATTACCGTGGGGAACATTTACCGCCATCGCCTTATTCAATCGTGAAGCAAGTAGGAGGGCGAGGAATGTATTCTTTTTGTATGTGTCCAGGAGGTGTAATTGCTCCTTGTGCTACCAGTCCAGGCGAAGTAGTGACTAACGGTTGGTCGCCATCGAAACGAGATCAAGCTACTGCCAATTCTGGAATTGTGGTCGAACTAAAACTAGAAGATTTTAAACCCTTTGAAAAGTTTGGTGCTTTAGCAGGAATGGAATTTCAAAAAAGCATTGAGCAAAAAGCATGGCAATTAGCAGGAAATACCCAAAAAGTCCCGGCTCAAAAAATGGTCGATTTTACACAAAATAAAGTATCTTCGAATATTCCTAAAACCTCTTATGTTCCAGGAACAACATCCATTGAATTGGGACAAGTATTTCCTGGTTTTTTAAGTCAAATATTGCGTGAAGGTTTTGTAGAATTTGGTAAAACCATGCGTGGTTTTTTGACCAACGAAGCTATTCTTCACGCTCCTGAATCAAGAACTTCATCACCGGTTCGAATTCCTAGAGATTCAGAAACCCTAGAACATCTCCAAATCAAAGGGCTTTACCCTTGTGGTGAAGGTGCAGGTTATGCTGGTGGAATTATTTCGGCAGCTATTGATGGTGAGAAATGCGCCCTGAAAATTGGGGAGCTGTTGGGGTAGTATTTTGTTATCCAACAATGTTTTTACAAAAAAAATCGGCTTAGAGAAAGTTCTAAACCGATTGTAATATGTGTTCGCTATATTTTTACTACCAATTTGATTTGATTTCCAGTGTGTTAACACCTATATTATAAGCATAAACAGCTGCTGGAACGTAGGTTATATTTATATCATCTATTGTTTTATTGTCTGATATGTCAATGGTGGTTACTAATGTGGCTTTGAAATTATTTTGTTTGCAGAAATAAATTAAACTACTCAATTCTTGTGGTTTTTCGACATACCCATTGCTCCACTTTATTTCTATACACCATTGCGGTTTAAATAATTTGTTGTCTAGTAATACAATATCTACTTCGCCTTCGGAGCGTCCTTGTTTCCATCGCGCATATTTTAAATCGAGATTTTCACGATGCATCCATTGCGAAAAAATAGCGGTTTCGACCATATTGCCCGTTTCTTTATCGGTGGCTACAATAGGCGAAAATAAGGCGGTTCGCAAAGAAGAATTGGTCAAATAAACCTTAAAACTGGTTACCCTTTTAAATTTTTTAGCATTATCGTCAATCTTGTGGATTACTTTAATTAGAAAAGCTGCTTCTAGATATTCTAAATACTTTTTGATAATTTCTTTTGCAATACCACTGTCTTTTCCTAATCGTTCAAAAGAAAATTCATTTCCTGTATTGTATGCCAAATAAGTAAAAAAACTATTTAATTCTTGCACGTCTTTAATGCCGTATAAACTGGGTAAATCTCGAAGTAACACTTTATCTACAATATCATTTTTTACATAACGCCCCATATCGTTTTGTATCTTTTCGGACAAGACAACTTCGGGATAACCACCAAAGTTGAGATAATGAAAAAATGCTGCGTTGAATGCCTTGTTGTCGTGTGTCGTAAAAAAAGGAATTTGTTTACCGTTGTAGATTATGTTTTTTGGTTGCACCAAATGATTTAAACCTTTTAAATGAATGTATTCGTGAAAGGTAAGCGGTGGCAACATAAAATCGGTAAAACGACCTGCACCGCTTTCGGAACTTTGCAAACGTAAGGCAGCAGCAGCTGAACCCGATACTATAAATTTAGTTTTTGGGTAAGAATCGACTAAAACTTTGAGGTGGCGTTCCCAATCTTTGAGGTATTGAATTTCATCAAAAAAAACAAAACAACCTTCTAGGTTATCTAATTGCACCGCTTCTTTTGCCAATAGCAAAATATCCTCCATACTCAAGTGCATATAAATAGGATTGTCAATACCTATGAAAAAGATTTTTTGAGGGGTATTGTTTTCCTTGATTAACTCTTGAATGGTGTGATACATCATTACGGTTTTCCCGACACGGCGTGGTCCCATAAGTACAACGGCACGTTTGATGTCGGTTTCTTTTACGAAAGGATAGAACAAATCAAAATACAGTCGCTTGGACATATCTTGATACACGGGTTGCACGTTGCCTGTTGTCCACCAAGGGTTTTCATATTGCAAACGTTCTATTCGTTTGGATGTTGGAATAACAGTATCGAAACTCATAATAGTACTTATTTTTACACAAATGTAATAATAAGTACTTAAAAAATATTTTATTTTTACAAAAATGTTGTTTTAAGAAGAAAATGGGTTGAAAAAATAGTTGTTTTGAAGGGTGTTGGAATTGGATTATGTTTATTTTAAGGTTTTTCAAAATAAATTAATCTATAGGGTACATTATTCTAATTTTTTCTTTTTCGGACTTTCTGTAAGTTGCTTGAAGTTTTCTTTACTCACTATTTTTTTACCCGATTTTTGTTCTAATTCCTTTCGGGCATTTCCTGCAACATTTCCACCTGCTTTGGCGGCTTTGTGGTTTTCTACAAAACCTATGGCATTTTTGTTTTTTGCAATTTCAGTAGTAGATGCTTCGCCTAACATTGTAAATATCAATTCTAAATCGGTCATGTGATCTCTAAGATTTTCGGTTGCTTTGGTTAGTCCTTTTAGATTTTTATATTCACTCGGGATAATACCAAATGTGGCTTTGCTAATTTCGGCTGTTAATATGGCGTATTCCTTACCCTCTTTTACACCTCGTTGTTTCCATTCGTTGGTTAGTTCGTCACGAACAAGAATACCTCTTATTCTTTTGTCTATCCATGCATCGCTATATCCTTTGGCTTTGTAGGTTTCTCTAATTCGAGCTTGAGCCAATTCCGGGTTTTCTATTTCAGCAATTCGTTCAGCACCTACTTGAGCTAACCATTGTTTGAATGGTTCGGCTTTTGGCGATGGTATGGATTGAATAAGGCGAAGTAAATCTTGATTAGTTCCTGCTAATGTTTTTCTTTTTACGCCCGATTTATTTACCATTGCTATCTGGGGACAATTTGTCCCTAGGAAGCTACCAAGCTCTGTATCTCGTTTTCGGAGTTTTTTTAAATAATCTGTTGGATTTAATGAATTGGTAAGTACTTCAACAACATCAACAATAGAAAAATACCATTTTTCATTCTCCTCGTCATAAAACGAGCGTATTGATGCCGTTTCAAATAGTTTTAGATTTGTCATATTATTTGTTTTTTTAATCTTATTATTTTTTTTGGGTAGTGTCTCTTTTAGGTAGCATTTTAGATACTAAGCTAAATGATTTATATTATCTTAAATTTATGTTTAATTTTTCATGAAATAAAATAAATTATAATAGGGCAAAAGCCCTATTATAAAATAAAAAATCATTTTTTTTCTATCACTTCATCCATTAAGACTTGATACAATTTGTATCTCCAAAAATCCAAAGATGAAATATGTTCATCTTCAATAACAATATTTATGTTATTAAATATTTCAGCTAACTCAAAAATTGTCTTAACCTTATTAGATAACAGAGATTTAATTTGTGCCTTATATAATTTGTTAAATTCAACGTTTCTACTGTTGTGAATTTTTTGCACAAGATGCTCTCTAAATAAATCAGGTTTTTCAAGAATTTTTATACTCCTTGCATCATCTACTGTTTCATTGATAAAGATATTGATACTTTCATTTAGATTATTTAGCTTTTCTTTAATTGTCTCAATATTTACGCTATGTGTAAATGACAATATGTTTGCTTTTGTTTCCTCTGGTTTTACATATATTTCAGAATTACCCATTATAATAGTAAAAATGCCATTGAATTTAACCGCATCTCTTCTTATTTCATCATTTACTAATTCTAAAGCAAATCCAATCTCAATATTATTAGTAACTTTTTTTATTGTGGAACTTTTGAATGTAACTTTTAAATCCGATTCCGTAAATGAATAACTTGAAACAAAATAGTTATGAGATTTGAATTTTATCAATTTATGAAGTTCGATTAAAGCAATGAATAGTGAGATTCTCAAATTGTAATCTTTATATGAATCAACAGACGTTATTCCTCTAACAAAGTATTTATCATCTTCTCTTTTAAGAAGTCTAAATTTTTTTGATTTTTTGTTCTGCTCATTTTTTTCTTTAAGCATTTCAAGATTTTTATCAATTATATCCTGAAATCTATTTTTCGTGCAATAATCTAAATATTTTTCAATTTGATACATATCATTCAAATATTCTGACTTTACAGAATATGTTGATTCTGCATAAATCAAATCAGATTTTGTTTCCTTTAAAATAGCTTCATTTTTAATATTTGCAAACTCAAAAATGATTTGATTATCATCGGTAAATTTTTCTATATTGACATTACTTAATTCTGAATCAATATCTAATTTTAGACATTCTTCATCTGATTTTATCAGTTGTTCAACAATATGTTCTGCACCTTTAATATCGATGAAATCGTTTTCAAATTCTTCAATTTTAAAAATTTTAAAAATATCTTCGAAGTATTCCGATTGTTTAATAAGATTTAAAGCGTTTTTTACGCTAATTCCATTGTCTAAATTTTCTTTTTTTGCCATTTTTTGGCTTTTTCTTTTAACTACACTCATACTTTTTTGAATTAATATTTAACCATTAAAAAAGGGGCGTTTCACCCCATTACGTTTTTAGTTTGATTTTGTTAATGCTGAAATTCCTACAATTAATAGCATTGTAACTGCTCCAAATACTAGTAAATTAGCATTTTGACCTTTTGCATGAATACAACTATTCTTATAACAAAGACTAACATCATTACTTGATTGTATAATTTTATACATATTTATCAAATTTTTAATGTTTTGTTTTTCTATTTACGACAGAAAAACTTTGACGAACTTAACTGATAAGTTATTACTTTTCTTTTCTAACTCCTTTGAAAGGCTCGGGACTTGATGTCTTAACATCAATAAATCTCCCAGTTTCAGTATCTCTTTTAGTCCATAATCCAGTTACTGGATTTTGAGTTTGAGAGCGTTCTTTAACCATTCCTTTTCTAGAATTGTCTTTAGGTGGATTTGTAGCCATCTTTTTTGCAATTTTTTGTTAAACATTATTTCTTTAACTTCGAGACATAAAGAATTTGACTAATGACAACTACATTGACATTGATTATAAATGTCTTATAAATTGGCATTGTCTTATCGTTGTCGAATTTAATGCCAAATATATTTTATACTAACAATTCCTATATTGATAGATAAGATTGTGTAATTAACATATAAAGTATATCTTTGCAACCTGTTAAAGGGTCTAAAAAAAAGTAATTTGTGGAAGATTTTAATGATATTTTATATTCTCTTATTGGAGATAAAATTAGAAATTTAAGAGTCGGAAAGGAGTTAAGTCAAACCCAACTTTCGGATAAAATCCCTAATATTGGAAGGACTTCTATTTCTAATATTGAAAAAGGTAAACAACAACCACCTTTACATGTTATGTATCTATTATGCAATGTTTTAGATGTTAATATTCATTCGATACTTCCAACGTATTCAGATGTAATTGACATATTAAATTCTCGAAACAGCAATGAGTTATCTAGTTATATTGATGATTCTGAAATAGAGGAAAAAACAAGACAGGTTCTCGAAGAATTATTAAACTTAAAACCTAAAAAATGAATTATTCATACAGTTATATAGAACAAAAAGCCGAAGAAGTTTTGACGGAAAATAACTTTTTTTATATTGGTTTTGATGTTAAAAAGTTTGCTAAAAAGTTAAAAATTGAAGTTCTGCCAAAGGAATTAGATGACGATGTGGCAGGTTTGTTTGTCAGAATTGATGGCAGACCTATCATTTCATACAATCAAAATCAAAAAAATAAGTCTAGAGAAAGGTTTACAATTGCACATGAATTAGGTCATTTCTTTCTACACTCTAATAAAAATGTATTTGTAGATAAAAATCCTAAAGTAATGTTTAGAAATAATGCTTCTTCAAGTGGAGAACAATTACAAGAAAAAGAAGCTAATCACTTTGCGGCTGCATTACTAATGCCGAATAGGTTAATTAAAACTGAGATTGATAAGATTCCAAATGACACTTTAAACCCTATCAAACATTTGTCCGAACAATTTAAGGTAAGTGAGCAGGCAATGACTTTTAGACTTGCCAATTTAGGCTATGATATTGGTTTGGGCTAGTTAATCACTTCCCAATACAGAAATTAATATCCTATATTTTATAGTATTTAATAGCTTATTAGGTACAGTATAGGAATATTTTTATTTTGAAAACTTACAGAAATTAGCAAATTCTTTCAAAAAAAATAGCATTAATAATTTGCCCAATAATCATTCCTACTTTATTTTCAAATACAAAGATAAATCAATGCTATTTGAAGTAAAAAATGAATTTTCATACTCAATTATGTAACACAACTTTGGAAAAAAAATTACTGGCGCAAGTTGCGAAGCGTAAGTGTTTTTTCTAAAAACTATGACACTTCGACAAGCTCAGTGCAGGCTCTAATTTTTTTGGAGCGTTGACTAGGGGGGCAATTGGAATGTAAAACGTCCGTTTTTATTATTTTGCTTTTACTGTTATGGAATTATTTTCAGTTTGGCTTCGTCGTGTTCTTTGAAGGCATTACCTAAGGTTAAATGATTTTCAAATTCTTGCATATCACTTGCCAGAAGTGAAGCACTAAATTCTTGTGCTTTTTGCAACATTCTGATATATACCGCCGGATCATCGTTTCTTGTTAGCCTTCTTAATGCTCCCAAATAATCATCGCGGTACACAGTAGGAATTATGATTCGAGTTTGGTTTGCCTTTACTAATTCGGCATTCATCATTACTCTTGCAATTCTGCCATTCCCATCCAAGAATGGATGTATTTCGCTTATCATAAACATAATATATGCTGCTTTTGCGAATGGTTCTTGCAGTGCTTGATAGTAATCAAATCCCTTTATTAAAGTTCCTCTTACCAAGGTGTGGTCGACAAAGTGAGTTTCGCCTGCCCGGTTGTTTTTGTCCTTGAATTGACCTGGTTTTTTTGAGGTTCTGGCTGCCAACAGTATTTGATGTCTGTATTGCAATAGGTGTAGTAATTCGTCAGGATTTGAAGGCGTTGTGCTCATTTCCTTCGGATTGCTTACTAATTTATATGTCCCCAAAATATCGTGTGAATCTTCGTCACGATTTGGAATTGGTGTTTCGGTTTGAATGATGCTTTTGGCTTCTTCTATCTCAAAAATAGTACCTTCAATATAGTTTGAAAAATAGGCTTCGAAGAAAGCAAAGTTTCTAAAAGCATTGACTTTAATGTTTACATCTTGTCTGTCCTTATAGGGTTGCTGTTGTAATGCTACAAACAATTTTTCGAATAATTCCAACCGGTGTTTGTCATAAGGATTGCCTAAAGCCCTAGCTACTGCCAATGGTGACCTGAGTATTTTGGAAGGTTTTGTGGTCAATAAGGCACTGATTAGTTTGTTGAGTTTATCAAACTCAGATTGCATTCCTAATTTATCGGCAATTTCTCTTGCTCTGTCCCGAAATTGGTTTAGTCCTTCTTCTCCTTTTACCTGTACTATTTGTTCTAATTTATTTTCGATTTCCGGTAGCTTAATCGTTTTGGATGTTGGTCCATTTTGACGAGACGATTGCAGGTTTTCCAGAAAAGCTCTTTCTTGTTGCGAAACGAATAATTCTCCCGAAAATAGATTGTCTCCTTCTATTGCCGGTAGTCCTTCCATAAAGCGAATGGTTATCCCCGGCAATTCAATTTTCTTGGTGTAGGTATAGGTTACAAATATTTGATTTGCCGCTGTGTGTGCCCTGCATGAGCAGGACACACGCTGTAAGCTTGAAGAAAAATTCGAAAATACAAATTTTGGATTAGAAAACAAATCTTACAGCGTGTTATTTTTCCAGAGGGTGTAAGTCCCTTGTGGGCGGTTTAACAAACCGAACCACTAGTACGACGCAAGGTTGCTAGTTGCGAAACTAGGACTAAAGGAAGCGAAACGACAAAATCCGGTACTGACGAACAGAAACGGCATAAGAGGCTGATTTACGAGGATAAGCAAGCACAGCATTGCAACGTCCGAAGATTACCAAAATCGTATTTCAGTAGATGTCGCAGGAATTGGAATAAGGAAAAAGCTCTTACCAGGGGAGGTCTTGGCGATTACGAGTTAATCAAGCCAAGAAGTCAGCAGAAGTCATAGTACTTGGGGCAACGAGTTGCGAACAGATACCGCATAGGACTCACAATCAAGGAAGGACCGAACGCAAAATGGTTCTTAATTTTCAAAGGAATCCGCTACGGCGGATAGCCCTGAAAAACAAGAACAGGTTAACGATTAAACAAACAAAATGATTGAGCGAGTAGTACATCCTTACAACCTGCAAAAAGCATTGGAGCAAGTGATTTCCAACAAAGGAAGCGCAGGAGTTGATGGAATAAAAACCACACAACTCAAAATGCTATTCCCCCAACGGAAAGAGCAATTGCTCCAAGCCATCAGACAAGACAACTACTTTCCTCAAGCCATTTTGGGCGTTGAGATTCCCAAAGGCGAGGGCAAAACCCGACTTTTGGGAGTTCCCACCACCACCGACCGAGTGTTGCAACAAGCCGTATCACAAGTGATTGCGCCACTGTTTGAACCCGAATTTAGTAGGAGTAGTTATGGCTTTAGACCCCATAAAAACGCCCGACAAGCCGTCGGACAAGCACGGGATTACATCCATCAAGGGCTGAACCACATTGTGGACATCGACCTGAAGAACTTCTTTGACGAAGTTGACCATTGTTTACTTTTGAATTTAGTACACCAAAAAGTGAAATGCAAAACCACGATGCGCTTGATACGAAAATGGTTGCGAGTACCGATACTGATTAAAGGCAAACTGCAAAAACGAAGAAAAGGCGTTCCGCAAGGTTCTCCGTTGAGTCCGTTATTGTCTAATATCTTGCTCCATGAGTTAGATAAGGAAATGACAAGACGAAAACTGAAATTCGTACGCTATGCCGATGATTTTAGTATCTATTGCAAAAGCCAAAATCAAGCCAAGGCTACTGCACAGGTCATTGCCAAATTTTTGAAAACGAAACTCCAACTGACCATCAACGAAGAGAAAAGCGGGATTAGACGTCCTGTGAACTTCAGGTTATTGGGATTTGGATTTGTACCAACGTACAAGAAAGGAAGCAAGAACGATTATCAGTTGGTAGTGGCAGAAAAGGCATGGAAGAAACTTAAGGAACGGCTCAAAAACATCAGCCGCAAGACCGCCCCAGTCAAGCTAGAAGAACGCATTGCCAAGATAAAAGAAGTACAACGAGGATGGTTAAACTATTTTCGGGGAACGAGTATTATGGGCAAATTACGTGATTTAGATGGCTGGTTACGCAACCGACTACGCTATTGCATTTGGCATGATTGGAAGAAACCCGAGAGAAAGAGGAAAAACCTCATACGATTGGGCGTTGACCAAGACCACGCCTATGCTTGGAGTAGAACACGTAAAGGAGGTTGGGCTATTGCGCAAAGTCCTATTTTGAGTACCACCATTACTTTGAAACGCTTAAAACAAAGAGGTTATCAATCCTTGACGGATGTTTATATCGAACTTAACCCATCACTTTGCGAACCGCCGAGTACGTGACCCGTATGCTCGGTGGTGTGAGAGGCGCACTCCGTTAGTTTCTAGCGGAGCCGTCTACTCGATTGGTTTGAATTCTAAAGCGGAACGGTGACTTAATACTACACCTGGATATAGTTTTCCCAGAATGGTAAAGATGTTTCTTCTAATAATTACGGCTGAAGACTCAATGAAATTTGAAGTATAGATACGAGGGGCAATTTTTTTTATTTGCCCTGTTTCTTCCAATTTTCCTAATTGTCTACTTATTGTCGTATCGCTTGAAGCAAAAATTACTTCTTGAAGGTGAATTGGGATGATATTTTCCATTAGAAATGCTTTTATAACTCAAAAATAGCTATTAATTTCCATTAAAACGCTTTTTATCGCAAATATTTTCCATTATAATGTAGTTTTGGCTTTTTGTATTTTCCGTTAAAAGGGTTTTCTAATGGTTAAATATAAATAATTTTCCAGTAAAGCTTATTTTCTAGCAAAAAATTTCCGGTAAAACAATATCAAAAGTGACAATGTAAATAAGAGGTAATTCAACACAAGTTACTTCCCGATACAAAAATTAGCAAAAATATTTCCCAATAATTCATCGTTTGTAACTTGACCAGTAATCATCCCAAAATGATACAAGGCTTCGCGGATATCGAGTGCCATCAAGTCGCTGGACAAATTGGTTTCTAGTCCAAATTTTACTTTTTGTATTTCGTCTAAAGCTTTGAGTAAAGAATCGTAATGACGCGTGTTGGTAACAATGGTTTCGTTGTTGCGCAAAGCACCAGTATTGACAAAAGATAGCAATTGGTTTTTGAGTTCGTCTATACCAGTTTTGTTTTTGGCTGAAAGGGTTGTAGGTTGTATGTTGTGGGTTGTAAGTTGCGCCAATGTAGTGAGTAACTGATCTTCTTTCAATTGGTCTATTTTATTTAGGACAACTAACAAAGGTTTCAGAGGAAACTGATTCTGTATTTTACCAAATTCTATAACTAAAGAATCAATCAAACCACCAACATATAAGGTATAACCGTCAACTAAAAACAGTACAACCTGAGCTTTTTCTATTTTTTCGAAAGTTTTTTTAATACCAATACTTTCTACCACATCTTTGGTTTCTCGGATTCCTGCGGTATCTATGAATCGAAAACCAATGCCACCAATAACCAATTCGTCCTCAATGGTGTCCCGAGTGGTTCCTGCAATTTCCGAAACTATAGCACGTTCTTCGTTTAAAAGGGCATTCAATAAAGTTGATTTCCCTACATTGGGTTCTCCCACAATTGCAACAGGAATTCCGTTTTTAATTACATTTCCAACTGCAAATGAATCAATCAAGCGTTTCAGCACAAACTCAATTCGATTTAATAATTCGTGAAATTGGGTTCTGTCCGCAAATTCCACATCTTCTTCGGCAAAGTCGAGTTCGAGCTCAATTAATGAGGCAAAATTCAAGAGTTCTTCTCGAAGCTTTACAATCTCATTCGAGAAACCACCGCGCATTTGTTGCATGGCAATTTGGTGTGAGGCTTCGTTGTCTGATGAAATCAAATCTGCTACCGCTTCGGCTTGGGATAAATCGAGTTTTCCATTCAAGAAAGCTCTGAGCGTAAATTCGCCCGGATTTGCCATACGGCAACCCTTTCTCAGCAATAATTGAATAATTTGCTGTTGAATATAAGTAGAGCCGTGACAAGAAATTTCAATGGTATTTTCGCCAGTATAGGAGTTTGTTCCTTTGAAAATAGAAATCAAAACTTCGTCAATAGTTTTTTGATGGTCAATAATATGTCCTAAGTGTAAAGTGTGGGATTTTTGTTGGAGTAAATCTTTTCCTTTAATAGATTTAAAAACTTGATTTCCAATACTAATAGCCTCTTCGCCGGAAACTCTTATAATCGCTATGGCACCTGCGCCAGATGGCGTAGCCAATGCCACTATAGAATCGTTGTATATCATTGTTTTAATCTTGGATGCAAATGTAGTAAATCTAAAGATGTTATTCTTTAAACACTAAAAGCACAAACAAAAAAAACCGCAATTTCAATAGAAAATGCGGTTTTTTAAATATATAAAGGGTTGGTTAATAGCTTGTTTTGTAGCGATAAATTAATTATTCAACATGACTGGCATTACGAGCATAGTAACAGTTTCGCCATCTTCTAAACCATCTACGGGAGTTAGAATTCCAGCTCTATTGGGTAGCGACATTTCAAGCATGATCATATCCGATTGTAAGTTGGTCAACATTTCGGTAAGAAAACGAGAGTTGTAACCAATTTGCATATCATCACCTTGATAATCACAAGTTAATCTTTCTTCGGCTTTGTTAGAATAATCAATATCTTCGGCAGAAATGTTCAACTCAGCACCTGCAATTTTCAATCGAATTTGGTGTGTAGTTTTATTCGAGAAAATCGCAACACGACGAACAGAACTTAAAAATAAAGAACGGTCAATCATCAGTTTATTAGGATTTTCTTTTGGAATTACCGCTTCGTAGTTTGGATATTTCCCATCGATTAATCGGCACATTAATATATAATTATCAAAAGAGAAAGTAGCATTCGAATCATTGTATTCAATTTTTACTTCGGCATCGGATGTTGAAAGAATATTTTTTAGAATAGTCAATGGTTTCTTTGGCATAATAAAATCGGCTACTTGCGAAGCGGTCACATCGGTTCTTGCATATTTTACTAATTTGTGAGCATCTGTGGCCACAAAAGTCAATCCTTGTGGTGAAAATTGAAAGAAAACACCAGACATTACTGGACGTAAATCATCGTTTCCAGCTGCAAAAATAGTTTTACCTATGGCGGTAGCTAATACATCTGAAGGGACTAAGGTCACAGACGGTTCATCTAGATTTACCGATTTTGGAAACTCATTTCCAGCGGCATACGCCAAAGCATATTTACCAGAATTGGAGCTAATTTCAATCGTGTTATTGTCTTCAACGGAGAATGTTAAAGGTTGTTCTGGAAATGTTTTAAGAATTTCTAAAAGTAGTTTTGCAGATACGGCAACACTACCTTTGCTGGTTGAATCAATATCTAAAGTGGCCGACATTGTAGTTTCTAAATCAGAAGCAGAAACGGTAAGGGCTTTGTGATCCAATTCGAAAAGGAAATTATCTAAAATAGGCAAGGTGTTGTTACTGTTGATAACACTACCTAACACTTGTAATTGTTTTAATAAGTACGAACTCGATACTATAAATTTCATTTCTTATGTTTTTTTTGGTATAAATTCTGGGATTTAAAATAAAATACTAGCAACAAATATATTGTAAACTATTTTACTTTCTTAATTTATTTATTAACATTAACGACTGTATTTTTTCTTTCTAAAGTATGAAAATACAAGTCCAAATAGAAGTAAAATAAGCAAAGGAAGCCCTATAGTGATGAGTTGTATTGAAGTATAACTTTCATAAACTTTTTCTTTGTCCAGCAAAGCTAAATCAAGATCCTTACTACGAATGTTAATAAGTCCGTTGTCGTCTAATAAATAGTTGACACAATTCATTATAAAATCTTTATTGTCATATAAGTTTCCTGACCTTTGGTCATAGCCTAATTCAACGGGTTGAACGTTTTTATCCAATTGATTTCGAATCAAATCTCCATCCGAAATCACAATCATTTTACTGTTTTTTCCTTTGGTCAGAAATGATTTTTGATCAAAAGCCAAAACCCGATTTTCGAACACAGAATGAAATGAACCTTCTAATAAAACCGAAAGCGGAATATTGCCTTTGTTGAGGTAATCACTTGGCGAAGTTTCTTCAGTAACACTGTTTAAATTGACTTCAACTGGTGAGCCTATTTTCTTTGAATATAAAGAAGATTGTAACAATACAGTTTTTTTGATACCATTCTTTAAAGTGTCAATTGGATTGGCAAAATCGAATTTTATGCCGCCCAAATTTTTCACAATAGGATGCGTACTGAAAGGGTAAACTTGTGGTGCAAATTTCCAATTGAATTCTTGAAACTGAGTAGCACTTCCTTGTTCTCCAGATGCCAAATGTATAGGACTTCCTTGCTCATCTTTAATTAAATCAGGATTGATTCTAAAGCCGTACTTGAAGAACAGATCATTCAAATTCAAATCTCTTGGGAAAGCTAAATTGGAACCTGAATCGGTATACAAACTGTCCATTTCCATATTGACTTGGTCGATAAGCCAAATCGTTTTTCCGCCTGCAACGATATATTGATCTAGAACCTGTTTTTCGGCATCCGAAAAAGCCTCGGTTGGCTTAGCAATAACCGCCAAATCATATTTTTGTAGAGCTTCTAAACTTCTTCTCGGATTTTTAGCAACTGAATCTAAAGTAAAAGGGCCAATGTGGTAACTCTCTCGAATTTGCAAAAGGAATTTGGCAATTTGAATGTCTTTAAGCTCCCCATTTCCTTTGATTACAGCAATGGTTTTTTTATTGTCTTTTGTGATTTTATTTAAGGCATCTGCAATAGAATATTCTAAATGTTGAACCGAACCAATCACTTTTTGGGTGGTTGATGCACCCATTATATTTTTTAATAGCGGAATATTCACTTCCTTATTATTATAAGTTGCAATCGCCCACGGAAAAACCATGGCCTGAGATTGTTTTCCTTTATCGTCAACGGTTATGTTTATTGGCGTAAGCCCTTTTCGGTAAAGTTCTTTTATGTTATCCATACTTTCGTCTTTGTTCTCCAAAGGATCAACAAAGCTGAAAATAATATTCTTATTATAGGCTTGAAACTCTTCTAATAAATCTTGGGTTTCACTTTGCAATCGGTTAAATTCGGCTGGCATATCGCCTTGAAGATATATTTTGATATACAAAGGATCTTTCACTTGCTTTATTATGGCTAACGAAGTCTCGGAAAGAGTATATCTTTTGTCTTGGGTTAAATCAAAACGATAAAAAAAAGCATTGCTAATTATATTTAGGATAATTAGAATGACAATGGTGTAAAAAACCGATTTTAAGTTAGATTTCTTCATTACAATTTTATTGATTTTAGATTATAAACTGTAAACGAAAGAAATAAAACGGTGATGCTAACAAAATAAATAACATCTCTGGTGTCAATCACGCCGCGACCAATGCTCTTGAAATGATTTTGCATACCTAAACTTGAAATTTGGTTTTGTACATTCGGAATAATTTGAGCAAGACTTTCAAATCCAAAATAAAAAAAGAAGCATAACGTGATTGAAATAATAAAGGCTACAATTTGATTTTCAGATAGGGTAGAAGTGAATATTCCTATGGCAGAATAAGAAGAAATCAATAATAATAATCCAAGATAAGAGCCTATAGTACTGCCCATGTCTATATTTCCTTCGGGCATACCTAAGTCCGAAATTACCTTTACGTAAAGAAATGTTGGAATAATGGCTATACAAATTAAAAACATCGAACCAAGGTATTTTCCAGTTACAATTTGCCAAATGCTTACTGGTTTTGTGAGTAATAATTCAAGAGTGCCTTGTTTTTTTTCATCCGAAAAACTCCGCATGGTTACGGCTGGAATTAAGAAAATAAGAACAGCGGGAGCCAAAGCAAAAAACGGACTTAAATCTGCAAAACCGCTGTTTAAAATATTGTATTCTCCTTCAAAAACCCATAGGAATAAGCCATTGCTAATCAAAAATAAGCCAATAACTAAATAGCCAATGAGTGAACCAAAAAAGGATTTTATTTCTCGTATTATGATTGATTTCATTGTTATTTGTTTAAAAAGTTTAAGGTTTAAGGTTTAAAGTTGCTCAACTTTAAACTAAGAAAACGTTAAACAAATTTTATTGTTATCACATCTCTATAATTGAGTCCCAATAAACTATTTGCCGAGCCTACTTTTGAAGGATTGCTTCTAAAAACGGCAATTTCAAGAAAACCTGCTGTGTTGAAAAGTGCTAGTTTTTCACCTTCATAATTCTTGATTTCATATTTATCTGAAATTGCTATTGCCGAATAATTAGGTAAAATAGTTTTGATGTTTTTGGTTTTTAATACAATTTCATAAGGTCTTCCCTTGGCAACTTCTAAAAATTGTTTTTTAGAAATATTGGTAACCACATTCCCAAAATGATCAATATAAACTACATATCCTTTAAGCATATCCCCATCATTAAGTACTGTAGCTTGTAAATCGGTTACCTCTTTAATGGTTTTTATTTCTTTGCCAATCACGTTCAGTAAACCCCCTTTTGCAATATGACAGGCTACTTTTGTGAATACATCCAGGTCAGTTGCTTCTGCATGTAATCTATCGTGAATGTTAATATTTACTATTTTTTGAGGCACAATTTTTTGCGAAAGCATACTCAAAATGCCATTGTCGGTGGCAATAAAATAGTGATCGTTCCATTGCATTACAATATGTTTGTTTTCTTTGTTCAATTCAATATCAACCCCAATAAGGTGTACTGTACCTTTTGGAAAACTAGCATAAGCAGCGCTAATGATGTAACTTGCTTCAACGGTGTTGAACGGATCAATGTCATGAGAAATATCAACAATAGTAGCTTCGGGATATTCCGATAAAATTTTCCCTTTCAAAGCCCCAACAAAATGGTCTTTCAAGCCGTAATCGGTAGTAAGGGTAATTATTGACATAAAATTGTTTATAAATAAAACGAAAACTGAACCTAAAACTTGTTAAATTTGAGAAATGCAAAGCTAAAGTATTTTAGGCTTTAATTAATTAGATTTTTTAAAACAAAACCAATTTATGACCAAACAATTATTTATCCTATTATTACTAGTTTGTAGTTCTTATTCTTTTTCTCAAAAATTAGTTTACAAATCCAACGGGACTATTTTAAACTCCGAAAATCAAAAAATATCTCCAGACCAAGTCAGAGAATTATTAGCAAATAACGAAAAATTACTAGATGATTATAATGCAGGAAGATCTAAGAAAACGGCTGGGAATATTTTGATGACATTTGGAATTGGCGCAATGCTGACAGATCTTATTGTTGCTGCTACAACAGGCGGTGGTGTTGAAATTTCATATGATAATACATTAAAACAAAAAAGATATTATCCAACAGCACTTACCTACTTAGGTGCTGGTTTGTTTATTGTTGCAATCCCTGTAAAAATAGGCTTTTCCAAAAAAATAAAAAACGTGGTAACGGAATATAACAACCTAAAAGCTACTGGAAATGTAGATTTCAACAAACAAAAACTAGATTTTATTACTAATGCCAACGGAATTGGCTTTCGATTGACTTTAAATTAATAACCTTTAAATACAACGCTTTTGAACGAAAGAATCATCGAGCTCATAGACATCGCTCCAAAAGATTTTTGGGGCGCTCAAGACACTCATCTTGAAACCATTAAAAAGTATTATCCTAAACTGAAGATTGTTGCTCGAGGATCAACA
>JANMZS010000125.1:0-8108 GCA_031383535.1 Flavobacterium sp. | reverse complement strand
AGTTACCGAAAAAAATTAGCCCAGTTTTACATCAAACAAGAGGTAAACGTTAGTTTTGAAAATATTATGATTACCACGGGTGGATCAGAGGCACTGTTGTTTGCCCTAGGAAGTATTATGGATCCAGGAGATGAAGTCATTATTCCTGAGCCGTTTTATGCTAATTATCATGCTTTTTCAGAAGAATCAAGTGCTACCGTAATTCCAGTAATTTCAAATATAGAAAGTGGCTTTACACTGCCTACCATCGAAGAATTCGAAAAAGCCATTACTTCAAAAACAAAGGCTATTTTAATTTGCAACCCAAATAATCCAACAGGCTATTTATATTCTGAATCAGAAATTAATCAACTAGGCGATTTAGTAAAAAAACATGATTTGTTTTTAATTGCCGACGAAGTGTATCGCGAATTCATTTATGATTCGAGAGACAAGCATTTTTCGGTAATGAACCTAAAAGGAATTGAACAAAATGTAATCATGATCGATTCGGTTTCTAAGAGATATAGCATGTGTGGTGCGCGAATTGGTTGTATGGTCACCAAAAACAAAGAGGTGATTGCAACAGCGATGAAATTTGCACAAGCGCGATTATGTCCGCCAACCATTGAACAAATCGCTTGTGAAGCAGCGATTGACACTCCACAAAGTTACTTTGACGAAGTGATTTCTGAATATAAAGAACGAAGAGATTCACTCATAACTGAGTTAAATAAAATAGATGGCGTAGTAGTTACAACCCCCAAAGCGGCTTTTTACTGTATTGTGCAATTGCCTGTAGCCAATACAGATGATTTTGCACAATGGTTATTAGAAAGCTATCATTTAAATGGCGAAACTGTTATGGTTGCTCCTGCTGGGGGATTTTACTCCACTCCTGGAGTAGGATTAAACCAAATCAGAATTGCTTATGTCTTGAAAAAAGAAGATTTAAAACGTGCTGTTGCAATTTTAAAAGAAGCTTTAAATACTTATAAATTGATAAAAACAGTACAAATTAAAGTACAAATTGATTAAAAATGACTTGATTTAATTAGTACTCAAATTAAATTGTTTGATTTTTAATAATTACCTTTGCATCCTAAATTTATATCACACATAACGGCAACTTTTAATGATAAACAACGAAGAATTTCAAGACGAAATAGGAAACAATCATATTAGTACATCTGCAAATAATCCAGTAAGAGAAAATGCTTTTGAAATTACTGATGAGGAGAAAATTGAAAAAATTAAAAAAGATGTCGAAAATATCCTGAACACACTTGGAATGGATTTGACAGATGATAGTTTAAAAGGCACTCCTAATCGTGTAGCAAAAATGTTCGTAAAAGAAATTTTTGGTGGATTAAATCCGAGCCGAAAACCAAAGGCATCTACCTTCGAAAACAATTACAAATACGGCGAAATGTTGGTTGAAAAAAACATTACGCTCTATTCTACTTGTGAACATCATTTACTACCCATTATCGGAAAAGCTCATGTTGCTTATATATCAAAAGGAAAAGTAATCGGTTTATCAAAAATAAATCGAATTGTAGAATATTATGCCAAAAGACCTCAAGTTCAAGAACGGCTAACGATGCAAATCGTTCAAGAACTTCAAATAGCATTAGATACAGAAGATGTTGCTTGTATTATAGACGCCAAACACCTTTGTGTCAATTCAAGAGGAATAAAAGATATAGAAAGCAGTACTGTAACTTCTGAATTTGGAGGAAAATTCAAAAACGAACAAACTCGAAGAGAATTGTTGGATTATATAAAACTAGATACAAAGTTTTAATCCTCTCCCCGACCCTCTCCAAAGGAGAGGGATATAGAGTCAAGTCTGATATAATTTGAAAAAGCGGAAATTAAAAATATTAACACATTCACCTCTCAATTCCCTCCCTTTCGGGGAGGGATGGGGTGGGGAAAACTACAAGCAACAATGCCCTTATACAAAACCCAAATCCTAAAAATATACAACACTCTTTCGGGAGAAAAAGAAATTTTCAGACCAATTCATGAAGGAAATGTGGGTATGTATGTTTGTGGGCCTACCGTATATAGCAATGTGCATTTAGGAAATGTAAGAACATTTATGTCGTTTGATGTTATCTACAGATACTTTTTGCATTTGGGTTACAAGACTCGTTATGTTAGAAATATAACTGATGCAGGACATTTGACCGATGATGGAAATATTGAAAACGACCGTTTTGTAAAACAATCTCGATTAGAAAAATTGGAACCTATGGAAGTTGTTCAAAAATACACTGTCGATTTTCATCAGGTTTTAGAAAAATTTAATTTTTTGACACCTACAATCGAGCCTACAGCAACAGGTCATATCATTGAACAAATAGAATTAATTCAAAAATTAATTGCTGATGGTTTTGCCTACGAAACCCATGGCTCTGTCTATTTTGATGTTTTTGAATACAACAAAAAAGGGTTCAATTATGGCGAATTAAGCAATCGTAATATCGATGAATTGTTTGCCAATACTAGAGATTTAGACGGTCAAAACGAAAAGAAAAATCCACAAGATTTTGCACTCTGGAAAAATGCTTCTCCAGCACATATTATGCGGTGGAAATCCCCTTGGGGCGAAGGATTTCCAGGTTGGCATCTTGAATGTACCGCTATGAGTACCAAATATTTAGGTGAACGATTTGACATTCATGGAGGCGGAATGGATTTAAAATTTCCGCATCATGAATGCGAAGTTGCTCAAGGTAAAGCATGTAATGGTACTTCGCCAGTAAACACTTGGATGCACACCAATATGCTTACGATGAATGGTTTGCGAATGAGTAAATCGACTGGGAATTATATATTGCCCATGGAATTGATATCAGGAGAAAATACTTTTTTTGAAAAGAAATTTCAGCCTAATGTTGTTCGTTTTTGTTTCTTGCAAGCCCACTATCGTAGCGTACTAGATATTTCTAACGAGGCAATGCTTGCTAGCGAAAAAGGACTCTATCGATTGTTTGAAGGCGTAAAATTACTCGAAAATATCCCCTCAAACTCTATCAGTTCTTTTTCTATTTCTGATTGGATACAAAGTTGTCATGACGCCATGAATGATGATTTTAACACCCCTATTTTAATAGCTAATTTGTTTGAAGGTGTCAAATATGTGAACTTAATTAATGATGGTAAAGAAACTATTTCTACATTAGATTTAGCATCATTTACCAAAATAATACACTTCTTTTTATTTGATATTTTAGGTTTGAAAAATGAAAAAGAAACTCAAAATAATAACGAAAAATTAGAAGGTGTGATAAACATGCTAATTAAAATGCGAATGGAAGCCAGAGAAAACAAAGACTTCGCTATGTCTGACCAAATTCGTGATCAGTTGATTGCTCTAGGAATTCAATTAAAAGATGGCAAAGACGGAACGACTTTCAGTATTCAATAAAACAGAAAGTAGATTTCAGAACGCTGATTAAGTAAAATTCGCATACTAAATAAGATTACTGAACGCTAATAACATAAATTATGTTGTCAAAAATTCTTATTTATCCATTTGTACTTCTCATTAGATTTTACCAATCTGCCCTATCCCCATTTACACCTTCTGCTTGTAGATTTGAACCAACCTGCTCTAGTTATATGATTGAAGCATTACAAAAACATGGCTTATTTTATGGTGGATATCTTGGAGCAAAACGAATCTTGAGTTGTCATCCATGGGGCAAAAGAGGTTATGATCCAGTTCCTTACTCACCCCTCCCGAAGCATCGGAACGCTCCAAAAGAGAGCACGTCAAAACACAAGAAGACTAGCGATTGATAAAAGTATTGGCTTTCAAATCAAAAAAAATGTATTTTTACAGTAAAATTAGTATAAAATGACAAATGCTCTAAACATAGTGTGGAATCCACCGACAGGTATTGATTTAGGTTTTTTTGTAATTCGATATTACAGCCTAATGTTTGTAATCGCTTTTGGACTAGGCTGGTATATTATGAAAAACATATTTGAACGCGAAAATGAATCGCTGGAAAAACTAGATTCCCTATTTATTTGGACGGTTTTAGCAACCCTAATTGGTGCTCGATTGGGTCATGTTTTGTTCTATGATTGGGAATATTACCGCAATCACCTTTTAGAAATATTTTTGCCCTTTCGATTTACTCCTAATTTTGAATTCACAGGTTTTCAAGGACTAGCGAGTCATGGTGCTGCTATATCCATTATCATAGCAATGTATTATTTCAGTAAAAATATAATGAAAAAACCGCAGTTATGGATGCTAGACCGAATAGTTATCCCTGTAGCAAGTGGGGCTATTTTTGTTAGGCTAGGTAATTTTTTCAATTCAGAAATTGTTGGTAAAGAAACTGAATCTCTACTAGGAATAAAATTTGTGAGAGATTATTTTAGCGCTAATGATGCTGTGAATGCTACTCAAATAGCAAATCCAAAAGAGGCGTATCATGCTATTGCTACCAATCCTAAATTTTCAGAATTATTACAACAAGTACCCGCCAAACATCCGGCACAGTTATACGAAGCTTTTTGCTATATTTTTGTATTTGCTATTTTATTTTTCTTGTATTGGAAAACAAATGTTAGAGAGAAAACAGGATTTTTATTTGGACTGTTTTTGATTATGCTATGGTCGGTTCGTTTTGTAGTAGAATATGTAAAAGAAAGTCAGGGGGGATTCGAAAGTGCGTTAGGTTTACTATCTACAGGACAATGGCTTAGTATTCCTTTTATTTTAATCGGATTATATTATGTCATTACAGCTCAGGAACCACTTCATCATTCTTAAATGAATCAAAACGGAACCCCATCCTCGCCTGCCGCAATAAGCTTTAACGGCTACACCACCTACCCGAGTGCCTTTATGGTTATTACCGCCGATGGGGTGTATAGCAAACACTACTATGCGGGAACGCAACGCATCCTGAGCCGATTGGGCAATACCACCGCCAGCGTCTTTGGGACTCCTTGTACCAGTTGTAGCAGTTGCCCAAACAACAACGGCAACGCCAGACAAGCTGCCTCTAGCAAAAAAGCCGACGACAAACAACAGCAACAAGCCCAAATTGCCGACTTGCAGTTCTATGCCGACTTAGCCGAAAAAGGAAAAGTAGAGTTCAAACAATACAGCCCAATCCTACTCGAAGACCAAGAACGCGCCATTGCCGATGAGAACGCCTCAGAAAAAACAACGGCAAAAACAGCAAACACAAACAGAACAGCTCAAATCCCTCTCCCGGCGGAACCTATTTACTACTACCACCCCGATCATTTGGGTACTAGTACATTTTTAACAGATGCCAATGGAAATGCGTACCAATTTTTCTTAAATTTGCCTTTTGGCGAGACCATGGCGGAGCAACTAGGGACTAGTTATTACAAAAGCCCCTATAAGTTTAATGGCAAAGAACTAGACGAAGAAACAGGTTTGTACTATTATGGAGCGAGGTATTACAACCCCAAAACGAGTCTGTGGTTGAGTGTTGACCCGCTGGCGGAGAAGTATCCGGGGGTGAATCCATACACGTACTGTATGGGGAATCCGATTAATTTGGTGGATCCAACAGGGATGGAACCAGGCGATCCTCCTGCAGGAGAATTAAGCGGCAAAAATACCGCAATATATCTTAAGGGTACAGAACATGGAACCGAAGTAATGGCACCAAATGGGGAAAGTATTAATACTGGTGCTAAAATTAGGGAGTACACTTATTCAGATGGCAAAGCACATAATGGTCAACAAAAAAAGGAAGGTGTTTGGTCTTATACTAACAAGAAAGGACAATGGTTGTGGGATAATGTTAAAGAAGACTATGTTTTAAATACTTCTGACAGAAATCCTGCCCAAAATTCATTTCCATCATTAGGGAATGTAGGAACTACTTATGCTGGGGGTGATAATCCAAAATCTGATACTAATCCTAGTAAATATGATTATTCGCAACCACCTCAAAATATAGCTGATTTTGCGGGTCTTTTACATGATAAGGAATATGATGCATTAAAAATTGAAGGTGTTAATGGGGTTTTGTCTAAAAAATCAACGATGCCTAATAAAATGTTAATTAGTTTTAGTAAACAAATTATTTCAATGTATAATCAGAAAAAAATAGATCCTTTTACAGGCGCTCCTGTTTCAAAGAAAACCTATGAAGCTGCCCTAAACATGGTGAGAGCATTTACAATAATTGAAACAAAAAAATCTAAATAATGAAAATATATGTTTATCTATTAATTTTAATTGTTTTAAATTCATGTAATTTGAATGTTCCTGGTACATTGGGTGGGGGGAAAACTTATAGATATCAATGCACTAAAGAAAAACTAAACATTTATTTAGATAGTATTGAAAAGTACGAATCCTCTTTGAAAATACCTGAAAAATGGAAAAAATATGATGATTGGGATTCTTCAGGATATGGTTTTTTAAGAGGAAAAATATTTTACATCAAGGGAAATAATAATGATTGTGATGAAATGTACTATGTTACGGTCATTCCTTCAATAGATAAAACTAATACTAATCCAGGAGTTGCTATAAGGTCTGTTTTTAGGACGAAGGAGTATTTATTGGGATGGATTCTTTTTAAAGATTTAGACAAATCTTTAAAAAAAGAAATAGAATATAAATTCTATACTAGGGTCTTGAGTAGAATTCCATTAGATACAATTTCAGTCCCCCCGCTGGCGCGGGCAGAAATAAGTACAACGGCTAGTGCGAGTTTCCAAACTCGTACCCATTATCAAAAGTAAACTAAACAAACTACAACACCCGAGTGCCTTTATGGTTATTACCGCCGATGGGGTGTATAGCAAGCATTACTATGCCGGTTCGCAACGCATCCTGAGCCGATTGGGCAATACCCCCCGCTAGTCCGAGCATTACGCATTACTGGGCTAGTGCGAGTTTCCAAACTCGTACCCATTATCAAAAGCAAACAAAACAAACTACAACCCTAAAAAAGTTGTAGTTTTTGTTTTAGGAATATTTATATTTACGAAAAAAGCAAATGAGCAGAAAATATAAATTTCACGAAAAAGGCGGTGCTTATTTTGTAAGTTTTGCCACAGTCAATTGGATAGATGTATTTACAAGAGATATTTATTTTGCAATAATGACAGAATCATTAGACCATTGTAGGAAAAACAAAGGCATGGAGATTTATGGTTATTGCATAATGCCAAGTCATGTACATTTAATTTTTAGGTCGGCACTGGGCGACCCGTCAGGATTAATGAGGGATTTAAAAGGTTTTACTTCTAGAAAAATAATGAAAACCATTGAAGACAACCCGCAGGAAAGCAGACGAGAATGGATGCTTTGGATGTTTGAAAGAGCAGGAAAGAAAAACAGCAATGTCAAGGAAAGACAGTTTTGGCAACAAAGCAACCAACCAATAGAAATTTGGAGTTTGAAAGTGTTTGAACAAAAGCTAAACTACATTCATAACAACCCCTTAGAATCAGGTTTTGTAACCGATCCAATCGACTGGAAGTATAGTAGCGCAAGGAATTATGGTAATAACGACCATACTATTTTAGAGATAGATTTAAATTGATTATGTTTGTGGGTACGAGCTTGAAGCTCGCACTAGCCGTTGCAGAGTTTCTGCTCGGACTAGCTGAGGAATTAGGAGAAGATTTTAAATCGAAAGTAAACGAAGAATTTAATTACATCAAACAATATCCAAAACATTACCAGAAAAAATATGAAGAATTAAGACAAGCAATAGTTACAAGATTTCCTTACACGGTTTATTATTTAATTGAAGAGGAACTAAAAATGATTGTCGTTATTGGAGTTTTAGCTCAAAAACAAAATTTTGACAGAATTATAAAACGAATAAAAAAATAGAAAATTACCGCTTCAAAAGAGCGGTTTTTTTATGTTCAAAAACCCAGATAGGGCGGATATACAGTAAATTTCCTTCTGTAGATAGTGCACCAACGAGGGGAAACTGAATATAAAATTTAGGTCACTAGTGTCCACTTAAAATAAGTTGAAAACCAGTTGGTTAGTAATATGTTCATTGACATTATTGTAATCTGATTTCATAAGCAATTCATTTACAGGTGTTTTATCGAGTAATGATGCTGATAAAATTTGTAGAATTTCG
>JANMZS010000084.1:0-12172 GCA_031383535.1 Flavobacterium sp. | reverse complement strand
GAAATTGCGAATTTAAGCAATCGTTAAAGTCGGTCTTGTATTTTCCATAAACCCATAAATTTTCCAACTTTCCTAAAACAATAAAGCCTTACAAACGCAACGTTTATAAGGCTTTATAAGTTTAAGATGTGGTCCCACTTGGAATCGAACCAAGCACCTACTGATTATGAGTCAGTTGCTCTAACCGAATGAGCTATAGGACCATTTTGCGGTTGCGAAAATACTACTATTTTTAATTTTTTGCAACTATTTTTCAAATTGATTTTTTGGTTTAAATTAAAGGAAACTTTTGAAAGTAATAAAAAAACTGATTAATAGAATTTTATAATTTAACTTTTTTAATAATTCAAATGATTTCTTGACAAAGCTCTATTAATACCCCATTTGTACTTTCGGGATGTAAAAAAACAACCCATTTATTATCTGCTCCTTTTCGAGGAATATCATTTAAAACAACAAATCCTTCTTTTTTTAAACGAGCTATTTCTATAACTATATCTTCCACTTCAAAAGCGATGTGATGAATTCCTTCCCCTTTTTTGGCAATAAATTTGGCAATTGGACTTTCTATATTGGTCGCTTCAAGAAGTTCTATTTTGTTTTTTCCTGTTTTAAAAAATGCAGTATTAACACCCTCGCTAATTACTTCCTCTTGTTTATAAGCTGAAACTCCTAAAAGTTTTTCATATAGCATTGAAGCATCTTCCAGGCTATTGACTGCAATTCCTATATGTTCGATTTTTTTCATTGTTTAATTATTTTGCCGCAAAGACACGAAGACACAAATTTTATGTAAATATAAATAAAATTGGAGGTTTCAAATTCCTAATTTTAATGAATTAAAATAAGATTAAAGAAATTGAGGTGATTAAACTTTATGGCTTTGAGTCTTTGTAGCTCTAAAAAAATCGTATTTTTGCACCATGGAAACAAATAGACAGAAAAAAATAGGTTGTGTTATCCAAAAAGATTTGGTGGACATTTTACAAGGTGAAGTGAGAAAAAACGGCCTTGCCAATTTGATGATTTCAGTATCCAAAGTAGTTGTGACTTCAGATTTATCGGTGGCTACTGTTCATTTAAGTATATTCCCTCAAGAAAAAGCTAAAGAAACATTAGTGGCTATAAAAACAAATTCTAAGCTAATCAAACACGATTTGTCTCAGAGAGTTCGTTTGCAATTACGAAAAGTTCCTAATTTAGTTTTTTTCATTGATGACTCTTTAGACTATATCGAAAAAATTGATAACGCATTAGCATCCAAAGAAAATCCTATTGAAAATCGTGATCTTCTGGACAAACGTAGATTTCAATAAAATTTGAGTTTTCCTCTTTACATAGCCAAACGTTATATTTTTAGCCACAGTAAAAACAATGCTATTCATATAATTAATCGCATTGCCAGAATAGCAATTATTGTTGGTGCTATGGCTTTGTTTGTAGTTTTATCCGTTTTTAGTGGGCTAAAAGATTTTAGTCTTTCCTTTTCTAATGACCTAGATCCCGATTTAAAAGTTAGTAGTGCTTTTGGAAAATCATTTTATATTTCCCCTGAACAAGAAGCTAAAATCAAAACCATTGACGGTCTAGCTTTTTACAGTAAAATTATTGAAGAGCGTGTTTTATTAACTTTCAACGGCAAACAAGAAGTTACTAGTATAAAAGGTGTTGATTCGATGTACACTCGTGTTTCGGCCATTAAAAAAAATCTTTTTAATGGACAATGGCTAAAAAAAGATACTTATCAAGTAGTTGTGGGCTATGGAATTGCCAAAAATTTTTCGATGGGTTTGTTTGATTTTAATAACCTATTAGAAGTATTAGTGCCAAAACCTGGAAAAGGCACTATTGAAAATCCAGAAGAAGCCTTTAATAAAGTAACTATTATTCCTGTTGGAATTTACGCTATTAGCGAAGATTTAGATTCTCAATATGTTTTTTCCGATTTAGGTTTGGCACAAGAATTAGTAGAATACCAACCCAACCAAATTTCTGGAATTGAAATTAAACTAAAAAAAGAGGCAGACGAAGCCTTAGTCATTACTCAACTTCAATCCATTTTCAAAAACAAAATCACCATCAAAAACAGGGCACAACTCAATGAATCCTTGTATAAAATGCTGAATACCGAAAATCTTGCAGTTTATTTAATCTTCACTTTGGTCATTATAGTCGCTCTTTTTAATTTGGTTGGTGCCTTAATCATGATGATTCTTGAAAAAAAGGGCAATTTAAAAACACTTATCAATCTAGGCAGTGACATTAAAGATTTGCGTAAAATATTCCTGCTTCAAGGAACGCTATTGAGCATTTTTGGGGGTATTATTGGATTAATTTTAGGAATCGCCATCGTGTTATTACAACAGCATTTTGAACTTATTATGATTACTCCAACCCTAGCCTATCCTGTAGTTTTTTCTTTAGAAAATGTTTTGATTGTGTTGGCAACGATAGTTACGCTGGGCTTTATTGCTTCACTAATTGCAAGTAGTCGAGTGAGCAAGAAGTTGTTGGATTAGAGTTTAAAAATTTTCGCCACGAATTCACGAATTGTGAAAAAGTTAAAATTCGTGAATTCGTGGCGAAAAAGTATATTTTTATAGTTTCTATATCACCTCATATCCCAAATAAGCTTCCTCAATGTCATTCAAAACAGCAAATAATTCTTCTGGACGATCTAAGGTTACTAGTTGTTGTTTAAACGGTTTAAAAGAGTGAATACCCTTGAAATAATTGGTGTAATGCGGACGCGTTTCTACAATTCCGAGTCGTTCCCCTTTCCATTCCATAGCCCAAGTAAGGTGGTTTCTTACGGCTTCAACCCTATTAGAAACGGTTGGCTTGTCTAAATATTCGCCTGTCTTGAAATAATGTTTGATTTCGTCAAAAATCCAAGGGTACCCAATGGCAGCTCGACCAATCATAATACCGTCAATACCGTATTCGTTTTTATAGTGCAATGCTTTTTCTGGGGAATCAATATCTCCGTTTCCGAAAATGGGCATGGTAATTCTCGGATTATTTTTAACTCTTGCAATATGCGACCAATCAGAATGGCCTTTATACATTTGGGCACGTGTTCTGGCGTGAATACTCAAAGCGGCTACACCAATATCTTGTAATCTTTCGGCAACTTCATCTATATTAATAGAATTATCATCCCAGCCCAAACGGGTTTTTACCGTAACGGGCAAATGCGTACTATCAATAACTGCTTTTGTTAACCGAATCATTAAATCAACATCCTTCAATACTCCTGCTCCCGCACCTTTACAAACGACTTTCTTTACGGGACAACCAAAATTAATATCGATTAAATCAGGATTTACTGCCGAAACAATTTTAGAAGACATCGCCATGGCTTCTTCATCACCTCCAAAAATCTGGATTCCTACAGGTCGTTCATAATCGAAAATATCTAATTTCATTCGGCTTTTGATGGCGTCACGAATCAAGCCTTCGGAGGAAATAAATTCCGAATACATCAAATCGGCTCCGTGCATTTTACATAATCTACGAAATGGCGGATCGCTCACGTCTTCCATAGGGGCAAGAAGTAACGGAAAATCAGGTAATTCTATGTTGCCAATTTTTATCAAAAGCTATTTTTTTGGCAAAGATAGCAAAGAATGAAGATTTCATCTGTTTATAATATTTGTTTTTTATCGGAAGATGGAACACCCATAATCATTCCTTTGTGTGTCAAGAACTATTGTCATGGGTGTTTCATCCCGATACTTCGGGATTTGATTTCAGATTTTTTCGATTGCTTGAATCTTTATGCACAATAAACTATCAATGTTTTAGCTTATATTTGCGGACTAAATGCGGAAGCATTTTCAAAAAAAATTGAAAGAAAACAGCATGAAAAACATACGGAATTTTTGCATTATTGCACACATTGATCACGGCAAAAGCACCCTTGCAGACCGTCTTCTTGGCGCGACACATACGGTAACAGCTCGTGAAGAAAAAGCACAATTGCTTGACAATATGGACTTGGAGCGCGAACGTGGTATTACCATAAAAAGTCATGCAATCCAGATGGAATATACCTATAAAGGGGAAGAATATATCCTAAATTTGATTGATACTCCTGGTCACGTTGATTTTTCGTATGAGGTTTCTCGTTCTATAGCCGCTTGTGAAGGAGCTCTTTTGATTGTGGATGCCGCACAAAGCATACAAGCACAAACCATATCTAATTTATATTTAGCATTAGAAAATGATTTAGAAATTATTCCAGTTCTAAACAAAGTCGATTTACCATCTGCTAATCCTGAAGAGGTTAGTGACGATATTGTGGATTTATTAGGGTGCAAATTAGACGAAATTATTCATGCTTCAGGAAAAACAGGTTTGGGTGTCGAAAATATTTTAGCAGCCATTATCGAAAGAATTCCTCCTCCAAAAGGGAATGTAGACGAACCATTACAAGCTTTGATTTTTGACTCGCATTACAATCCGTTTCGGGGTATCGAAGTTATTTTTCGAGTAAAAAATGGTCAAATAAAAAAAGGTCAGAAAATTAAATTTATGGCTACTGGTAACGAATATTTTGCGGACGAAATTGGCACTTTGAAATTGAACCAAGTTCCTAAAAATGTGATTTCGGCTGGCGATGTGGGCTATTTAATTTCTGGAATCAAAGAGGCGAAAGAAGTAAAAGTAGGAGACACGTTGACGGATGCCAAAACGCCAACAACCAATATGATTACTGGTTTTGAGGATGTGAAACCTATGGTTTTTGCCGGAATTTATCCAGTAGACACCGAGGATTACGAAGAGTTGCGAAACTCTATGGAAAAACTACAATTGAACGATGCTTCACTAGTATTTTTACCTGAAAGTTCTGCGGCCTTAGGTTTTGGTTTTCGTTGCGGATTCTTAGGAATGTTGCACATGGAAATCATTCAAGAACGACTAGAACGTGAGTTCGACATGACCGTAATTACTACCGTTCCCAACGTTTCGTATTTGGCTTACACCAAAAAAGACCCTGAATCTGGACTGGTAGTCAACAATCCTTCTGACTTGCCTGAACCATCCAAACTAGAGCGCGTGGAAGAGCCTTATATCAAAGCAACTATCATTACCAAGTCTGATTTTGTAGGCAATGTGATGAGTCTGTGTATCGAAAAACGAGGAATTATTACCAATCAAACCTATTTGACTACGGAAAGAGTAGAATTGAATTTTGATATGCCATTGGCAGAAATTGTATTCGATTTTTACGATAGACTGAAAACCGTTTCCAAAGGCTATGCTTCGTTTGATTATACGCCAATTGGAATGCGTACTTCTAAATTAGTGCGTTTGGACGTCTTATTAAATGCACAATCCGTTGATGCGCTTTCGGCTTTGATTCATGAAAGCAATGCCTACAACATTGGCAAAAAAATGTGTGAGAAATTGCGTGAATTGATTCCGAGACAACAATTTGATATTCCGATACAGGCTGCCATTGGTTCGAAAATCATCGCTCGAGAAACCATCAAAGCGTTGCGTAAAGACGTTACTGCCAAATGTTATGGTGGCGATATTTCTCGAAAACGTAAACTTTTAGAAAAACAAAAGAAAGGTAAAAAACGAATGAGACTGGTAGGAAATGTTGAGATTCCACAAGAAGCGTTTATGGCGGTGTTGAAGTTGAATGATTAAAGCCCATCCTAAATCCTTCCCAAAGGGAAGGACTTTGTTGAAATAAATAAGTAAACCTGATGATAAAAATAGTTGGTTTTTTGTAAATTTTTAGAATATTATATTAGGTTGAGTGTAAAATTGATAATTCTTTTAAACCCAAGTATTCATTAAATCATCTTTCTTAAGGAAATAATAATATAGTTGTTAATATTACCTGTGCGTTAAAATGTTAATAAAGTCTGTTGAAAACTTGCAAGATAATTAAAGGATATGTATATTGTGCATCACAATACTTACCCCTCCTATGTGAGAAATCATAGGACACAAGCTCTCATAATAGGGAGCTTTTTTTATATGAAAAGAGTAAATTGTATATGTTGATGGTTTTAACTTCTATTTTGGACTTCGATCTAAAAAATGGAAAAAATACTATTGGCTTGATGTTGTTGCTTTTTTTGAAAAATTTATGAAACCTGACCAAGAACTACAAAATGTATTTTACTGTACTGCTGTTCAAAATAATATAGGGAAAAAGATAGACAAGATTTATTTTTCTCTGCAAATAAATTAAATCCCAAGTTTAAATTAATATTTGGAAAATTCTTGAAGAAAGAAGTTTCATATGGAGGGAATAAATATTTTACATATGAAGAAAAACAAACAGATGTAAATATAGCCGTACAACTTATCAGAAATGTTGTTATGGACAAATGCGACATATCAATTATAGTTAGTGCTGATAGTGATTTAGTACCACCGATAGAATTTATTAGAGAATTAAATCCAAATCATAAAATATTTTGTTATTTTCCACCTAAAAGATATTCTACAGATTTAAGCTTTAGAAGCGACGCTGTACAAAATTTAGAGCGTTATGAACATAGATTTAAAAACTCTATGCTACCAGATAAAGTAACATTAGCTAATGGGTTTATTGCAGAAATTCCAGCCGATTGGAAAGTATAAAACTATATTCTAATGGTTAAGTCTCTCTAAAAATTCAAAGCGTAAACCTATTCTCCCCGCAACCCCTCAAACAACCGTTTCGCATCCTCTACTTTAAATAATTGAGTTCCTTCGTTCATCGTGGCTGCTGAGCCACAGCCCACACCCCATTGCACGACTTCTTTTAGACTTTTGTTTTGAGACAATGCCCAAACCATGGCACCTACCATACTGTCGCCAGCTCCAACAGTGCTTTTCTTGACAACATTGGGCGCGGAAACAAACTCTGTTTGTGTAGCGGTGATCAAAACTGCTCCCTGAGGTCCCAACGAAACCACAACAATTTCGGCACTTCCTTTTGCAATTAATTTTTGTGCTGCTGGAGAGACTTCGTCTATTTCTAAACGTTCTACTCCAATTAATTTGGCCAATTCGGCAATATTCGGTTTTATCAAATAAACTCCTGTTTCTACTACTTTTTGCAAGGCTTCTCCAGAGGTATCAACGATTACTTTTATATTAGATTCTTTTGCAGTTTCGGCAATTTTTTGATAGAAATCTACTGCTAAACCCTCATTTAAACTACCGCTGAGAACTAGAAATTTTGGTTTTAATTCTTTGATAGTTTCAAAAACTTCCTTCTTTTCACCAGCAGTAATTTCAGGACCTGAAAACCCAAAACGGTATTGCGAATTAGTGTTTTCGTCTACGGCAACAAAGCTTTCTCTAGTCCAATTAGCTGTCTTTATGGCCTTAAAAACAATAGATTCTTTTTCTACTAATTCTTCCAGCATCGAACCAATGGCTCCGCCAGAAGTAAAAACACAAAACGAGTCTCCGCCCAAACGAGCAATGGCTTTCGAGACATTGATTCCTCCTCCACCCGCATCATAACGAGGGGTTTCGCAACGTATTTTTTGTTCAGGAACCAATCCCCTGAAATGAGTTGTTTTGTCTAAAGCGGGATTTACAGTAAGAGTAACAATATCGAATGTTTGCATCGGCTGAAAATAGTATATTTTAAAAGGATATAAAATTAAGTAAATATATGGTCTAAATCTAATCTGTTTTTTATTCCCCAAAAGCTTTCTCTTATTTGTACCTTTGCAATCTTAAAAGTTAAATTTAAATGAACGGAAGTTCGTTCATAACTAGCAATGACTATGATTGAAGATAAATCCCCACAACGAACCAGTATTGCCCAATTAGGCGAATTTGGTTTGATAGACCACCTAACCAAAAATTTCGACATTAATCAATCTTCAACCCTAAAAGGGATTGGCGACGATGCTGCCGTTTTAGATTTCAAGGACAAAAAAATAGTGCTTTCAACCGATTTATTGATTGAAGGTGTGCATTTTGATTTGACTTATATGCCTTTACGGCATTTGGGTTACAAAGCCGTTGTGGTGAACATTTCTGATATTTGCGCCATGAATGCCAAGGCTACACAAATTTTGGTTTCAGTAGCCGTTTCAAATCGATTTCCGCTAGAAGCTTTGGAGGAATTGTTTGACGGAATTACGCTTGCCGCCAATGAATATAAGGTAGACGTTATTGGCGGAGACACCACCTCATCCCAAAAAGGATTAATTATTAGCATTACCGCCATTGGCGAAGCGGATGAGAATGAAATTGTATATAGAAATGGTGCTGGACAAACTGATTTATTGGTCGTAACTGGCGATATTGGAGCAGCTTATATGGGATTGCAAGTTTTAGAACGGGAGAAACAAGTTTTCAAAGTAAACCCCAATTCACAACCTGACCTTGATGCCTATACGTATTTAATAGAACGTCAACTGAAACCAGAAGCCAGAAAAGATGTTCGCACTTTGTTGCACGTATTAGAAATAAAACCCACTTCGATGATTGATATTTCGGATGGATTATCGTCTGAAATTATGCATTTGTGCAAACAATCAAATGTAGGTTGTAATTTGTATGAGGACAAATTGCCTTTAGACCCTCAGTTTATGAATGTTTGCGAAGAATTTAATTTGGATGCTACAACAGTAGCCATCAACGGTGGCGAAGATTATGAATTACTTTTTACCATAAAAATGGAGGATTTTGACAAGATAAAAGGAAATCCAAATTTTACAATTATTGGACATACAACCCAAGAAAGTGAGGGCATTCATTTGGTGACTCGTGCCAATACCCGAATCCCTTTGAAAGCGCGTGGTTGGAATGCTTTGAGTGAGGAATAAAAAAGAGAGAGGCGTTTTTCATAAAAACGGCTCTCTCTTTATCTTAAAATAACAAACCCATATTTTTTGCCTTTCTTACCAGTTCACTATCAGTGCCTTCATCGATGAGCAATTTTTTTAATGTTCTCTTTCTTATATCAATAGACTCAGCTGATAAAGGAATATAATTAACAAAATCTCTTGTAGGGGTTCCTTTGCTTAAGTGAAATAAAATTTGCTTATCGATTACATCAATTTCTGGAATTTCAATATTTTCTAAATCCATCATTTTTTGAATGGATTCACTGTAATAAATTTCATCATTCACAACTTTATCAAAACCAAAAATCAATTCTTTAAAGTCTAAATCATTTTTTATTACGAGTCCATGAGGGTTTATAGCGGTAATAATGTTTTTTATTTTCAATATTTCCGTAAACATCGTTAGCATAATAATTCTGCATTTGGGCATACGTTCGTTTAGAAATATTGCCACATCTTCGCCTGAATAAAGTCCCTGCTCTTCATACGGAGGCATACTAATATCTAAAAAAGCAAAATCAAAAAGAGTTGCTTCTGGATTTGCAATAATGTCATACGCTGTTTTACAATCTTTGGCCGCCTCAATATGGAACTCATATTGCTCCGGAATGTAACGGGTAATAGCATTCTTATATCCTGTTAAAATAAAAGGATGGTCATCTACAATGAGTACATTTTTTTTAATTTTTTCTATTTCCACTTTGTTGTTTTATTTTTTTTAATTTTTATATTGGAACTGAAACTGTTATAACTGTTCCCTCTCCAATTTTAGATTTTATTTCGAATGTTCCTTGACATTCATTCATCCTCGAAATCATGTTTTGCAAACCAATTCCTTTTTTTCCTTTGTTGATGTTAAACCCAACACCATCATCACTTATTTCTAAAAACAATTTGTTGTTTTCTTGTTTAAATTCAATCTTGATTGAACTCGCATTAGCATATTTATTGCTATTTTGAAGTGATTCTTGTAAGATTCGATATAAATTTATTTTGACAGCATTGCTAACTAATCCCCATTCTATATCAGAGTCTATAATTGAAACCAAATTGATATTGAAAGTCTTTTTTTGGTTTTCAAATAAGTCTTCTACGATAGCCACGAAGTTATTAATTAATTCTGATTTTTCCCTATTCAAGTCATGAGAAATTTCACGAATATCTTGTTCTATTTTTTTTAACTCTAAAATAAACTCATTTCTTGCTTCTATTCCTGATTCATCGAGAATGGTGTTGGAGCTGTCGAGATTCATCCGCACACCAAACATCCTGCCCAAAACGCCATCATGGAGCTCTTGTGCTACTCTTTTTTTCTCTTGTATTCTAGTGGAATCCACACTGTTTTGTTGCGAAATCATTAAATTATAAATTTCTTCGTTCGCTTGTTGTTGTTCTTGTTTGTACAGTAACTCTCTGTTTTTGGTTTTTTGGGCTTTGATGATGTATAAAAACATTCCTAAAATTAAAATAGACCCAAAGATATACACCAAATTTCGATTCTGAGTCGTTAAACTGGTATTTTCATCTTTAATTTGGTCGGTTTCATACTCAATACGAGCAAATTTCTCTCCCATGCTGCGTTCTGCTTTTTGCAAACTGTCGTTAATATGAATGTATTCTTTGTTATACACTACCGCTTTTTGAGGTTCTAAAACCGATAATTGTTTTAGAGGCGGTAATATATTTCGAGCGTTTTTCGACTTTCGAGCAGTAGCAAGTGCTTCGTTCGAATAGGCTAAGGCTTTTGTGATATCCTTGTTTGCAGCAAAGTACTCCGACAAATGGATTTTGGTGGTAATAATTCCTACTGTAGCATCAAGACTATCTCGTAATTTGAGGGACTCGTAAAATAATTCTGGAAGTTCCTTTTCCTCTCCAATTTTGAATCGTGAATATGCTAAATTATCCAACAATACGGAATAGCCAGAAAGATTGTACTTCATTAAATCCTTTTTATTTTCTAAGGCTTTTTCAAAATAAGTAATGGCTTGCTGGTGTTGATTGTTGTTTTGGTAGACAAACCCTATGTTATTTATTGACAAGGCCTTATGTTGGAGTTCTATTGGTGATGTTTGCTCATTAATACTATTTAACGCTTTATTGTGGTATTCTAATGCTTTATTAAACTCATCGAGTTCAGTATACACTATTCCTAAAAGGTTATAAGAATCATATAATATAACATCTTCTTTTTCTCCATTCAAGGCTCTTATAGCAATAAATACTGATAATTCAGCCCCCGTTAAATCACTTTCATAATATTGGAGAAGTGCTTTATTCAGTCTAGATTTTGCCAAATTAATGTTATCATGCAAATTTAAATATATCTTTTCCGCCTTAAAATAATTTAAATAGGCAGTTTCCGAAATACCTCTGGTTCGATAAAAATCTCCTAAATAGGAGTATCCTTTAGCTATACTTAAGCTGTCACTACTAATGATTGATTTTTTTATCACAATATCTACCACTTTTTTATAATCCACCCAATTATTCATATTAAAATAGCGATTGGCGATACGAAATAAATTGACCCGATGCATGGAATCGTTTTCTTGATTTAATACTAGTTCTAAAGACTTCTTGATATAAAGTTCCCTTTTAGAAGTTGCGAGTTTATAGTCATATGCTTTTTCTAAAAAAAAAGAAAGGCTATCACTAGAAGAGTTATGTGCCTTTTTATCTGATTTTTTTTGGGTACAACTAAAAGAAAGGAGAAGAAGGAGTGCTATGTAGTATAACTTATTCAATAGTCTAATTTGATATTGTTCAAAAATAGTAAAACTATTGACAAAAAAAAAGGCTATCAATAAAATTGATAGCCTTAAATATAATTTTATTTTATTTAATCCATTTTTCTTGTCGATGGAACTCCTCCATTCACAACTTCAGTATTGTTAGTGTTGCTAACGATAGTATTTGTTTCAGGAGTAGTGAAAGATGTTAATACCATTACTAATGATAATAATCCGATTGCTAATAGTGATTTTTTCATGATTTGAGATTTTATGTGTTTATATTTTTATTTGGTTAGTTATAAATGCCGTTTAGCACTTTAATACGATGTAAAAGTATATAGCATATCTCAAAATTCCCTTTGTTTACAGGGGTATATGGTAGAATGTAGTCGTTTGATAGTGAATGAGGGTCAAATCTGGGTGAATGACAAATTCTTAGATTTCAAGGTAATTCCCGCTAGAAAACTCAGAAATTATAGGCAAATGTCATTAAGTAAGGAAAAAGTCTCGATTTTGTCATTCCGAGGTTCGAGGAATCACATAACGAGAGCAACTGATACGATTTGATTCGTCTGTTTGCTATCGCTCAGGTCTCCCGTTGGTCAAAATAATAAA
>JANMZS010000071.1:0-3041 GCA_031383535.1 Flavobacterium sp. | reverse complement strand
TTTTATTTTGAAGGAGGTCAAAATAATAGCTATTTCTTTGAAACTGTTGAAGGAATAATTTATGAAATTATTTTCAAATTTACACCTTATTTGTTTGAATCAAAAAATATTGAAATAATTGAAAACACTTTTGAATTTTCAATTTTATTAAATTATAATCCTAATTCAAAACTACCTTCTAACGATAAGAAAATAGGAGCCACTGTTGTGGCTATTTTTATGGATTTTTATTTAAAAAGAAACAAAGCAATCTCAGTTTATATTTGTGATTCAGCTGACGGGAAAGAATTAGTTAGAAAACGAAAGTTTGATCAATGGTTTCTTGAATATAATGATGAAACATTTGTAAAAGTTGATGAAATATTAATGGATATGGAAAATAATAAATTTCCAATTTCTTTGATAATATCAAAATCAAACCCTTATAGAGCAGAAATTTTTGAAGCATTTGTCCAAATGTCAATGAACAACAAAAAATAAATTAAAACTATATAAAATAATTACACAATGCCAAAAGACAATTCCATAAAATCGGTTTTAATAATAGGTTCAGGTCCAATCGTAATTGGTCAGGCTTGTGAGTTTGATTATGCAGGTTCACAATCGGCGCGTTCCATTCGTGAAGAAGGAATAGAAGTGATCTTGATAAATTCAAATCCTGCTACCATTATGACGGATCCATCTATGGCTGATCATATTTATTTGAAACCATTAACGACCAAATCTATCATAGAGATTCTTAAAGCGCATCCTCAAATCGATGCTGTTTTACCTACTATGGGTGGTCAAACGGCTTTGAATTTATGTCTAGAAGCTGAAGAAAAAGGAATTTGGAAAGATTTTGGAGTTAAGTTAATTGGGGTCGATGTTAACGCCATCAATATAACTGAAGATAGAGAACAGTTTAAACAATTACTTAAAAAAATTGGGGTGCCATCTGCACCTGCAGAAATCTGTACTTCTTATCTTAGAGGAAAAGAAATAGCACAGGAATTTGGTTTTCCATTAGTAATTCGTCCATCGTTTACTTTAGGTGGAACAGGAGCTGCTATCGTATACAAAAAAGAAGATTTTGACGAACTTTTAACACGCGGATTAGAAGCGTCTCCTATACATGAAGTATTGATAGACAAAGCTTTAATGGGGTGGAAAGAATATGAATTAGAACTGCTGAGAGATAAAAATGATAATGTTGTTATCATTTGTTCTATCGAAAATATGGATCCAATGGGGATACATACAGGAGATTCTATAACGGTAGCGCCAGCAATGACATTATCGGATACAACTTTCCAAAAAATGAGAGATTACGCTATTTTGATGATGCGTAGTATCGGAAATTTTGCAGGTGGTTGTAATGTACAGTTTGCGGTTTCGCCTGATGATAAAGAGGATATTGTAGCTATCGAAATTAATCCACGTGTATCTCGATCGTCAGCATTAGCATCAAAAGCAACAGGATATCCAATTGCAAAAATAGCTTCGAAACTAGCTTTGGGCTACAATTTGGATGAATTGAATAACCAAATTACCAAAACCACTTCGGCATTATTCGAGCCTACTTTAGATTATGTGATTGTAAAAATTCCACGTTGGAACTTTGATAAATTTGAAGGTGCTGACAGAACATTAGGATTGCAAATGAAATCTGTTGGTGAAGTAATGGGAATTGGGCGTTCGTTTCAAGAAGCATTACATAAAGCAACCCAATCTTTAGAAATCAAAAGAAATGGGCTAGGGGCAGATGGGAAAGGATATACCAACTACGAACAGATTATTGAGAAGCTTACTTTTGCGAGTTGGGACCGTGTGTTTGTGATTTATGATGCTATTGCTCTGGGAATTCCGTTGAGCAGAATTCACGAAATCACAAAAATTGATATGTGGTTCTTGAAACAATATGAGGAGTTGTATTTACTTGAAAAAGAAATTTCAGGTTATACCTTGGATACTTTACCAAAAGAATTGCTTCTAGAAGCCAAGCAAAAAGGTTTTGCCGACAGACAAATTGCCCACATGATTGGTTGTGTCGAAAGTAAAATTCATGCCTTGCGTTCTACTATGAACATCAATCGTGTGTTTAAACTAGTAGATACTTGTGCCGCTGAATTCGTAGCAAAAACGCCTTATTTTTACTCGACTTTTGAAGCCGAAATAGAAAAAGCCAACGGAGAACGCTACTTACACAACGAAAGTATTGTAACTGATAAGAAAAAAGTCATCGTTTTAGGTTCAGGACCAAATCGTATTGGACAAGGAATTGAGTTTGATTATTCTTGTGTTCATGGGGTTTTGGCAGCCAAAGAATGTGGTTATGAAACCATAATGATTAACTGTAACCCAGAAACGGTTTCTACCGATTTTGATACAGCTGATAAATTGTATTTCGAGCCTGTATTTTGGGAACACATTTATGATATAATACAGCACGAAAAACCAGAAGGGGTTATCGTTCAATTGGGTGGTCAAACCGCTTTGAAAATTGCTGAAAAATTAGCCAAATACGGAATTAAAATTATTGGAACCAGTTTCGACGCTTTGGACTTAGCTGAAGATAGAGGTCGTTTCTCTGATTTGTTAACCGAATTAGAAATTCCATTTCCGCGATTTGGAATTGCCGAAACGGCTGACGAAGCTTCTGCTTTGGCAGACACCTTAGATTTTCCTTTATTGATTCGTCCTTCTTATGTTTTGGGTGGTCAAGGGATGAAAATTGTTATTAATAAAAAAGAATTAGAGGAACACGTTATCAATTTATTGAAACAAATCCCGGGGAATAAATTACTGCTAGATCATTATCTAGATGGCGCTATTGAAGCCGAAGCCGATGCGATTTGTGATGGTGAAAATGTGTACATTATTGGAATAATGGAACACATCGAGCCTTGCGGAGTGCATTCTGGTGATAGTAATGCCACTTTGCCACCGTTCAACTTGGGTGAATTTGTAATGACTCAGATAAAAGACCATACCAAAAAAATTGCCTTGGCATTAAGAACCGTTGGTTTAATCAACATACAATTTGCGATTAAAAACGACAT
>JANMZS010000039.1:0-3056 GCA_031383535.1 Flavobacterium sp. | reverse complement strand
AATTGCGATGCTTCGGGAACGAAATTAGGAGTTGATGCGCCTCAAGTGGGCGGTAACTGTGGCGGAACCATCACCAGAACTTGGAATGTTTCCGATGCCTGTGGAAACCCTGCTGTTACCAGAACACAAATCATCACCGTTAAAGACACGACTGCACCTATTTTGGCGGTTGCACCAGCCAATGTAACTATCGAATGTATTGGCGACTTACCTCCGATGGTAAGCCTAGCCTATACCGACAATTGTGATACTTCGGGTACGCAACTAGGTGTTGATACAACTCAAGTAAGTGGCAATTATGGCGGTAGGATAACCAGAACTTGGAATGTTTCTGATGCTTGTGGGAATCGTGCTGTAACTAGAACGCAAATCATTACCGTTAAAGATGCTGATAGAATAAAAGCTGAAGATGCCTGTAATGAAGATTCAGAATTGAAAATTGATTTAAATACGTTACTTCCAGTGGGTAGCTCAACTACTGGTACTTGGGTTGATGTGAATAATTCAGGAGCGTTACAAAACAACATATTTTCTCCGTTTAACATACCTGTTGGCGACTATACATTTGAATACAGAATAGATAACCCAACTTGCCCTAGAAACATATTTATAGATATGAGTATAGTAGCAGATTGTGATGGTATTGTACTTGGCTGTGGAAGAGTTGTAGTCCACAATGCATTCACACCAAATAATGATGGTAAAAATGAATTATTTTTAATCGATAATATTAATGATACTGATTGTTATCCTGAAAATACAGTTGAAATATATAACCGCTGGGGAGTATTGGTTTTTGAAACCAAAGGTTATGATAATGCAACTAATTTCTTTGACGGAACTTCTCGAGGAAGGACTACTATTGGTCAATCCTCAAGATTGCCTACAGGAACCTACTTTTACTTAGTGAATTATACTTCTAAAGATGGTAATAATAATATTAAAACCATTAAAAAAAATGGGTATTTATTCCTTTCACGATAAACCTAAATCTAATATCTAACTCTTGGGAGTTTTGAACTCCCAAGAAACTTAAAAACAAACTAAATGAAGACAAGAATACTACTATTCGTTTTGATGTTTACAGCAATTGCAAGTTATGCCCAACAAGATGCACAATTTACACAATACATGTATAACACAATCAATGTCAATCCTGCTTATGCCGGATCAAGAGGAGCCTTGAGTATATTTGCTTTGCATCGTACGCAATGGGTAGGATTAGATGGTGCTCCAGTGACTAATGCCGTATCTATAAACACACCCCTTAATGGGACCAATCTAGGATTAGGGGTTTCTTTAATTAATGATCGAATTGGGCCAACACACGAGAATACAATTTCAGCTGATTTATCTTATACACTTCCTACCTCTGAGACTTATAAACTGTCTTTCGGTTTGAAAGCCACTGCAAATTTATTTGATTTGAATGTTTCGGAGCTAGACCCTTTTGATGCTAACGATGAAAGTTTACAAAACTTCAATAAATTCTCGCCAAATCTTGGTGCTGGTATCTATTTACATTCTGATAAAGCGTATGTAGGTTTTTCTATTCCAAATTTTATAGAAACCAACCGTTATAATGACAACGATGTTGCTATTTTCAAGGAAAAAATAAATTATTATTTAATTGCTGGTTATGTGTTTGATTTAAATAGTGAAATAAAATTTAAACCCGCTTTTATTACCAAAATAGTTGAGGGTGCTCCCTTTCAAATGGATGCGTCAGCAAATTTTATGTTCAATAATAAATTTGTTATTGGGGTGGCTTACAGATGGAGTGCGGCATTAAGTGCCATGGTTGGTTTTCAAGTTTCGGATAGTCTTCATATCGGTTACGCATACGATAATGAAACAACTAATTTGAAAAATTATAATTCTGGTTCGCATGAAATATTTTTACGTTATGAAATATTTAATAACATCAACAGAATAACAACTCCAAGATTCTTTTAAATCAAGACAACATGAAAAACAAAAGAGTCGCTAATAAAAAATAAAAAATATAAATCCCAAATTTATAAATTCATGATTAATAGAATTAATAATTTAATAGAAGTAAACCTACGACTTCTATTAAAATCAAAAAATCATTCTTTGAAATTAAGCGATTTTAAAGATGATTTCGGAAACAAGTTTCAAGATGCAGAAACTTTTGCTAGACTTATGCAAATCAAAAGATTAATAAGCAACAATCCAAAAGAAGAATTTTGTTTTCAGCTAACAGAATTTGGAACAGAAATTTGTGAAAATGGAGGTTGGTTAGAATATTTAAAAAAGCTAAACAAAACCGCAAATGAAAAAGTAGTCTACGAAAAAACTGAACCGAAAAAAAGCAACAAAAAAAGGGTTGCTATTTTTTCAATAATTGCGTTCATAAGTTTACTAATTGCATACTGTTTTATAATTGACAAAAAATAATTTATGACAATTATAGAATTTTATACAATAGAATGTGAAAAAGAATTTTTAACTCATAAAAAAAAAATTGTTGAAAAAACAAACTTCACAGAAAAAAATAGAACCATAAGTGCCGAAGATTATCCGAAGTTTAATCGAGAACTTAAAGGTTTTCAGAGAAAATTAAGTTTAAATCTAACAAAACTTGTGAAAAGTAACAGAAATAAAAATGTTGAAGAAATTTTAGAACCAATTGCAAATAGTTACGTGAAAAAGTTTCTGAATATTGTAGATCTATCAAAAGTAGAAACGGATAGAAAAACTAACCTATTAAATCGGTAGGTGAAAATGAAGAAGCCAATAGGATTATGGAAATGTTCAACAGAAAATCAATAGACACAAAAGACAAAATTTAAAAATTATAAAATATTCATTATGAAAAAGTATATATTCATTTTTATATCATTAGTAAGTGTTTTTTCATTCGACGGTTATGCCCAAAAAAATAAGGCGGCTAGTGCGGATAAAAAATACGATAGCTATGCCTATATAGACGCCATAAAAACATACGAAAGAGTGGCTGAAAAAGGATACAAATCAGTTGATATGTTTCAAAAATTGGGTAATGCGTATTATTTCAATTCTGAGTTTGAAAA
>JANMZS010000030.1:0-6904 GCA_031383535.1 Flavobacterium sp. | reverse complement strand
TTTGAGATTTCAAAAAATTCCTTTGTTTTCTTTGGACTCATCCTCATCATCATACAAGATTGACAGATGATTATATAGGTAATTATTAGTGAAGCAATTAGTAGTAGTTTCTTATTTATTTTTTTTAAAATCATTTTTTTTGAGTTTAATAAATGTAAAATAGCCTATTTAAGATACTTTATATTTTTAGCGGCATCGCAAATTACAACATAACTATCGACCTTCAATACATGGTTTATTATTCTCCATCTTCCAATTTAAATGGGTAGTTACCAAATAATGCCGACAATTTTCGAACATTATAGGTGCTTCTAGTAAACTTGTTAGACAACGCAATAATGGTCACGTTTTCTTTTCTTAACGGGACATACGATGAGGTGCTACCGTGCCACCAACCATTGTGGTAATAAAATTCTTTGCCAGTATCCCATTTGATCATTCTAATTCCAAGACCATAATTCCGTGTGCCTTTATGCTCGTTACTGTACCCTAGATAGATTTGATTCAATAACTTTGGATTTAAAAATGAAGAACTACTTCTGGCTCGATCAAATTTCAATAAATCTCTAGGAGTAGAATAGATGTTTTTATCGCCATAAATAGCATCTAAATAGTCTAAACCAATTTGTACCCAATTTCCTTTATAGGATGGGAATGCCGTTTTTTTATCCTTTTCAAAATCAAAAACATAGGTGTCATCCATTTCCAAAGGCTCGAATATGATTTTTTTCATCGCTTCTTTATATGACAAACCTGTTATTTTTTCGATAATTAAAGCCAACATAGCATAATTTGTATTACAGTAACTGAAATGAGTGTCTGTTTTATATTCTAAATCAATATTTTTAGTGACCATAAGGGTTAATAAATCTTGATTTGTTAAAGTTTTGTGTTTATCCCAAATCTCTTTTTTATCGGTGAAATAAGAATAGTTTCTCATGCCACTTCGATGGTTTAGTAGTGTTCTAATAGTAACCTCTGGATACGGAAATTCTTTTAAAATGGTGTTTACTTTTTGGTCTAAATCCATTTTTTTGGCATTGATTAATTTTAATATAGCCGTAGCAGTCAGTACCTTACTTACCGAAGCAATATGTAAAGGTGTGTTTTTGTCAATGAGTGTTTTCGAACTATAATCAGCATATCCATTGTATTTTTCATAAATAATTTGACCATTTTTAGCTACTAGAAACCCCCCATTTTCGCTATTGTGAGGCCAGTTTTTGTTGTAAAAGGAATCAATTTTATTTTTGGTTTTATGAATGTATTCTTCCGTTAATTTTGGAGATTCATTGGTGACAGGTTTCATTTTAGGCAAGACATTTTTTGGGAGTTCTGCATCTGAAGGTTCTGCGGTGTCTTTTTTATTACAAGAGCTTATTACTAAAATAAAAATCAGGAATTGTAATATGTTTTTTGGTTTTGTAAGAATCATTTTTTATGGACTAGAATAGCAAATATATTGAATCCTACATCGTTTAGATTGTCATTTAGATAAAAATAATAACAGTTGATTGTTTAAAAGTTTCGATTAGTGGTATTTGATTATTAATCAAGTTGTTAGTTTTTTGGTTTAATTTTTTTTAGAATATTTCAAGGTTTATTTTCAATTTAATGAGTACATTTATAGAAATACACAATATACGAAATGAAATTTGGAATTATAAAAGAACGAAAAAATCCGCCCGATCGGAGAGTGGTGTTTTCACCAAAAGCATTGCTAGAATTAAAACAACTTCATCCCAGTTTGGATATCGTAGTTGAAAGTTCTGATAATAGGGTTTTTAATGATAATGTATATCGAAATTTAGGTATTGCTGTTGAAAAGGACATTAGTGATTGTGCTGTTTTTTTTGGAGTAAAAGAAGTTCCTATAGACGCATTAATTCCAAATAAGACCTATTTCTTTTTTTCTCACACCATCAAAAAGCAACCCCATAATCAAAAATTGTTACACGCTATTTTGGATAAAAAAATCGACTTTTACGATCACGAAACCCTAGTCGATTTGTACAATCATAGGTTAATTGGTTTTGGTAAATATGCGGGAATTGTAGGTGTCTATAATGCAATTCGGGCTTTCGGAATTAAATTTGAATTGTTTAAATTGCCCAAAGTAGCCACGCTTTCTGGAAAAGAAGCTTTAGTTATTCAGCTGAAAAGGGTAGTGCTACCTCCTCTAAAATTTGTAGTAACAGGAACGGGCAAAGTGGGAAGTGGCGTTGCAGCAGTTTTTGATGCTATCAAAATAAAAAAAGTTTTACCTGAAGATTTTTTGACAAAAAATTATACCCAAGCAGTATATACCCAAATTGATGTATTGGATTATAACAAGCGAAAAGATGGTCAAGTAATGGATAACAAGGATTTTTTTCAAAATCCGCAGGATTATATTTCCGATTTTGAGCGATTTACAAAAGTATCTGATATCTATCTTACGGCGCATTTCCATGCTAATAATGCTCCAGTAATTCTTACTCGCGAAATGCTTCAAGCTAATAATTGCAAAATAAAAATTGTTGCTGATATTTCGTGTGATGTCAATGGTCCTATAGCTTGTACACTTCGGTCTTCCACAATCGAAGAACCTTTGTATGGCTATTTACCCAGTGAAGATAAAGAAGTTGATGTTTTTCATCCTGCTGCAATTGTAGTTATGGCTGTAGATAATTTACCCTGCGAATTGCCTAAAGATGCAAGTGAAGGTTTTGGTGCTATGTTTTTAGAACAGGTTATTCCTGCTTTTTTTAATGGTGATAAAGATGGAGTTTTGAAAAGAGCCAAGGTTACTGAAAAGGGTAAGTTAACTCCCAGATTTAGTTATTTACAAGATTATGTAGATGGGAAATAATTTATGCAGTCTTTGCCTTTTTGTTTCTTATTAAAAAGACGTTTTAATGCAATATTTTTTTGCATTTTGAATATAAAATTTCAATTAGTAAAATAGGTAGTATTTTATTTTCTTCTAACACTATTAATTCAAAAGGTTCGATCTCAAGTATTGCTTCCTTTTGTTGAAAATTTCAGCAAGTCACAATACAATGGTGATAATCTAGTTTGGAGTTTTTCCTGAGGCAATGATGCCACTTTTTATTTTGCCAACAATCATTATTTTTTGGGTTACAAAGTCGTAAAATGGGAAAGGTATGCTTTACCCAACAAGACGATTTTGCGTTCTGTTTTTGCTATTGAAGGCAGAGTTTATAAAGGCTCTTATAATGAGTTTGGTTATTGGAATAGAGTCTCTTAAAAAGTGATTTATACATCATTATCTATAGTCAAACATATTTTCCCAGTCTATTCTGTCTTAAAAGAACAGCTTCGTGTTTTGCAATTACCTATAAATATTTGCATGGGTTTTATATTAACCCGTTGGGTGTAATTAATAAAAAATTCAATTATTGACTAAATAAAAAGTTTAACCACACTTCGACTGGCTCAGTGCTGGCTCGATTCATAGAAAAAAAGAGTTTGATAGCCCATTTGCTTCGCCTGTTCGTCCCGCAAAACAGCGGGACTCGGGTTATGGGTTCAACTAGCTCTGTATTCTAAAATAAAGTGAAGCTTCTTTTCTTAATTTTTAAAATCTATGAACCTGCCTGTCGGCAGACAGGTCTATGTGGTTAAAAAATCATGAAAATTGAATTACACCCAACAAGTTATATTAGTTATTTAGTACGAAAAAGTTAAACAGAATATGTGTGTAACTATTTCATAACCTAGTAATTATACAACTCTTTTATATTAATATGCAACTTCTCTCAACTATAAAACATCAACTTTGTTTAATAAATTTCTAAAAGCAATACTTGATGATACTCATTTACACTTGCTTTTAAATCATTTGCCTTTTATTTTATTCCAGCAAAAAAATCAAACATTATAATTTATGAAAAACATTTATAGTTTTTTGTTTCTATTATTTGTAACAAGTTTACTTAACGCACAATCAATAAGTGGTGTTGTAACAGACAATAATGGCTTGTATTTATCAGGAGTAAATGTGGTTAATCAAAATTCTAAAAGTTCTATAGCAACTGATTTGGATGGTAACTTTAGTATTACATCTAAAGTAGGCGATAAATTAAAATTCTCGATGATAGGATTTGAAACTATGACAATAATAGTTGCTTCAACTTCTACACTATTTGTAACATTAGTAGAGGTTACTAAAACTTTAGATGAAGTAGTGGTAGTGGGTTACGGAACTAAAAAGAAAGGAGCAATAACAGGATCAGTTTCTCAAATTAAGTCGGCTGATATTTTAAAAAATCCGGGGCAATCTGCTATTCAATCGATTCAGGGTAAAGCGGCAGGAGTTAATATTGTTACTAATGATGAGCCAGGTGCAAACCCCACAATTATAATTAGAGGATTAGGAACAGTTCTAGGAGCTAGAAACCCTTTGTATGTAATCGACGGAGTAGAATCAACGAGTTTAAATGGGTTGAGTGCCAATGATATTGCTTCTTTAGATATTTTAAAAGACGCTTCCTCTTTAGCAATTTATGGTCAAAAAGGAGCCAACGGTGTTGTCATTGTTACCACCAAAAAAGGTAAAAAAGGAAAAGTTACTATTTCTTATGACGCTTTTTATGGTCAAAAAGATATTCTTAAAAAAGTAAAAATGGCAGATTCATATCGCTATGCTTATTACAACAATACCGCTTTAGGTTCTTCGAGCTTCTATAATTTTGACCAACCTGTTAATACAAACTGGTTAGATGAAATAACAAGAAAAGGCGAAGTTAATAATAATGCTATTTCTATATCTGGTGCCAATGATATGGTAAATTACTATTTAGGAATTTCGAACTATACAGAAAAAGGAATATTATTGGGTACGGAGTTTAAAAGAAATAATATAGTCAATAAAAACGAATATAGATTTTCTGAAAAACTAAAAATCACTCAGTTTGTTAGTTTGTCGATTGCCGACAATACGCCTAAACCATTAAGTGCTTTTACCAATGCCTACAAACAATCGCCTATAGTTCCTGTTCGGTATGCAAACGGACGTTTTGGTGCGCCTTTAGTAAATACGGCTACAGGCTTGAATGATATTACGGGACAAGTTATGAATAATGTGGCAAATCCGGTTGCACAATTGTTTAACACCTACGAGAAAAATAAAAACGTGACTTTATTTGGTTCCTTAGGCGCAGAATTAAAACTGCTGAACGATTTAAAATTCAACACCAGTTTTGGGGCAACTGCAGATTGGGCCAAGGGGTATACATTTACTCCCAACAGAGAATTATGGCTTACTCAAAACCCTTCTTTAAATGAAGAGGATTATGCTATACAAAGACCTAAAGATCCAATTAATACATTGCAACAAAGACGCAGTGATTCCTATATCTGGAACTGGGATAATTTTATAACTTATAAAAAAGATTTTGGTTTGCACAATTTTACGGTTGTTGTGGGTATGTCTAGAACCACAAGTAACAATAGCGAAGTTTTGAACGGTACACGATTAAATGTTCCTGAGCAAACTAATTATTGGTATCTAGACATTTCAAATCAAAACAATACGGTTGCACCTGGATCGGTCGTAACAAATAATCATAGTAATCCAAGAGTTTCTATTGCTTATTTCGGAAGATTGGAATACGAATACAACAACAAATATTTGCTTTCTGGATCATTACGAAGAGAGGGAATAAGTGTTTTTCAGATCGATAAAAAGTGGGGTGTTTTCCCTGCTTTATCAGCTGGTTGGATTGTAAGTAATGAAGATTTATTGAAATATATAAATATAATTAATTCTCTAAAACTAAGAGCAGGATATGGTGAAGTTGGGAACGGAAATGGACCAAGCTTTAATAATATTACTTTTTCTAATATTCAATATCCATTTGGCATAAATCCAGTGAGTCAGCCTGGAAATTATGTTAGAAATGATGTAGATCCCAATTTAACTTGGGAAACTATGAAGGAATTTGATTTTGGTCTTGATTTTACGATTCTCAACAATCACTTAACCGGAACAATCGATTATTATAACAGAAAAGCGGATGATATTATATTGCCGCTTTCTATTCCTAAAGTGCTTTCGGAGGAAAATGTATTTATCAATTCAGGAGTGGTTACCAACAAGGGTTTAGAGTTTACAGTACGATATGATAATAAAATTGGAGCTAATTGGCGCTATTATGTAGGCGGTAATTTCTCTACTAATAAAAACGAAGTTTCAGAAATAACAAGTCCTTATTTTAAAAATTTACCTGGTAGTGGCAGTACTAATAATGGAGAATATACAAAACTGGTAAAATTGGGAGCGCCATTGGGTAGCTTTTATGTTTTCGATTTAATGGGTTACAATTCCGATGGAGAACCCATTTTAGATGATATGGTAGATGGTATTGCTGGTTTAACAGATAATGATAGAATAAATGCAGGTTCTTATATACCAACCTTTACCTATGGTTTGAATCTAGGATTGAACTACAAAAATTTTGATTTTTCAGTCGATACCTATGGTGTAGGAGGAAACAAAATTTATAACGGAAAGAAAGCCCAGCGATTTTCAGGCGAGAATGTTGAATCAGCAGTTTTAGATAATTTCTGGACGCCTTCAAATCCAAATCCGCAAAATCCAAAACCATTTAATGCTGTTCCTAGGCCTTCAACCTATTATATCGAAGACGGAAGCTATCTTAGAATAAACAATATCACTTTAGGATACACAGTCGCTAAAGTGATAAATACAATTGATAAAATTAGAATTTATGCTACAGCAACTAATCCATTCATTTTCACCAACTATTCTGGTTTTTCTCCTGAAATATCAGGGGGTGACAACGGAAATCCTTTGCAGGGTGCAGGTATCGAGCTCGATGCGTATCCTACCAATAAAACAATATTGTTTGGCTTAAATGTTAGTTTCTAATTAAATTTA
>JANMZS010000228.1:0-9742 GCA_031383535.1 Flavobacterium sp. | reverse complement strand
TAAAAAATACCGTTTTTTGATGGCTAAATGATTTAGATTTTAATTAAATTTGGACATTAGAGTTTATGTTTAGTATAGAATAAAGCAGAAAATAATTTTGAAAAGAGAAATTTTACAAACCCATGATGGTTCGACAACGATTCATATTAAAGAGTGGGACGAATGTTATCATTCTAAATTTGGTGCTATTCAAGAAGCTCAACATGTTTTTATAAAAAACGGACTTTCCTTATTCAACAATAAAAAGATTTCCATTTTAGAAATTGGTTTCGGAACTGGATTAAATGCTTTTATTACGTTCTTAGAATCATCAAAAAATGGATTATCAATTGATTACGTAGGAGTAGAGGCTTATCCCATTTCATCCGAAGAAGTTAAAATGATGAATTATGTAGCCGAGTTAGATGCGGAAAATGAAAGTCATATTTTCGATTTAATGCATTCTTGTCATTGGGAAGAACAAATTACTGTAAGACCTGATTTTTTATTAACAAAGAGAAAGCAATTTTTTGCCGAAATTAAAGATATTGAAACCTTTGATTTAATATATTTTGATGCTTTTGGTTTTAGAGTTCAGCCTGAATTATGGAGTTCAGAAATATTTAAAATTATGTATAAAGCACTTAAAATCAAGGGCTTTTTAGTTACTTATGCTGCTAGAAGCATCATTAAAAAAAATATGATTGAAGCAGGTTTTACTGTCGAAAAATTGCAAGGACCACCAGGGAAAAGAGAAATGTTTCGAGCTAAAAAAGTTTAATTTTTTTTAGTTGATAACTATGTTAAAATCGTACTAAATATCCAATATCTTACCCAATATATTTCTTATTTTTGAGTTATAAATTTTGGTTCAACTCAAAAAATATATAGTATGTCAAAAATAATGTATGAATACACTAAATCTGTTCTTGAAAGAGTGAGTTTTGATCCAATACTTTTTGGTAAAGAGTTGAATAAAGCCATAAGAACTTTATTACCCTATGAGTTGGAGTTATTGAGAGAGTGGCTTTTAAATTTTATTATTGATAAACCAGAACTAAAACAAACTTTACTAATTGTTAGGCTATAAAAAAGAACCAATTTATTTTTTTTGTATTGGACTTATAATTTGAACATTGTAAAAAGCAATAGCGCCTTTTACTACTCCTGCAATTGTATTTCGTAAAGCATCAATAATATGAATTTTCAATTCACTTTTTGGATAAATTAAGCTTACTTCTCTAGCTGGTTTTGGGTCTTTAAATTCTTTAAGTTTTGACTTGTCTTTTTCTTTTAAATCTAAGGTATGAAGATAGGGTAGAAGGGTTGTCCCTAAACCTTCATCGGCTAATTTAATTAAGGTTTCAAAACTGCCACTTTCTAGTTGAAATGAATTTTTTGAACTTATTTCTTGATTTTTGCATAAGTTTAAAATTCCATCCCTGAAACAATGTCCATCTTGTAATAATAAGATGTCATCTAAATTTAAGTCCGATATTTCTATCTCATTTTTCTGGGAAATAATATGACTCGTCGGTATATAAGCTACAAAAGGTTCATAATAAAGAACAATTTCTTTGATTTTTTCATCTTCCAATGGTGTTGCAGCAATAGCAGCATCGAGATGACCATTTTTTAAACGTACAATAATTTCATCGGTATTTAATTCTTCAATAATAAGTTTTACTTTAGGATATTTTTTGATGAAATTATTTAAAAACATAGGTAAGAGCGTAGGCATAATAGTAGGAATTATACCCAGTCTAAATTCACCACCTATAAACCCTTTTTGAAACTCGACAATATCTTTTATTTTACCAGCTTCACTAACAATATTTTTAGCTTGATTCACAATTTTTTGACCAATATCTGTCAGTTGAATTGGTTTTTTACTCCTGTCAAATATTAAAATATTGAGTTCCTCTTCAATTTTTTGAATTTGCATACTTAGTGTAGGCTGAGTAACAAAACATTTTTCAGCAGCAAGAGTAAAATTTTTATATTCGGCTACGGCCAAAACATATTGTAGTTGAGTAATTGTCATTAGTATAGTAATTTATTATGCAAATATAAAAACAAATCAATTTAACTTATTGTACAAAACATTAGTTTTTTTTTAAATTAACAAAGTTGTAAATTTCAGAATTGAAATAAAAAATGTGTATAAATATTTTTTCAATTTGCCCAAAAGTAATTTTATAAATGTATTTTTAACAAAAATTCAAATAAAATTATAGAAAGCAAAAGTGTAATATGAGTGATTTTTACAAAAAAATTTTAGACAATAATAAAAAATGGGTGGAATCATCGTTATCCCAAGATCCTAATTATTTTGAAAATTTAGCCATTAAGCAGACACCGCCTTTATTATGGATAGGTTGTTCTGACAGTAGAGTTCCTGCAAATGAAATTGTTGGTGCTAAGCCAGGAGAAGTTTTTGTTCATAGAAACATCGCCAATATGGTAGTGCATAGCGATATGAATATGTTAAGTGTGCTAGATTATGCTGTCAATGTTTTAAAAGTAAAACATGTAATTGTTTGTGGGCATTATGGATGTGGTGGAGTTCAAGCAGCGATGAGTAACCAATCGATAGGAATAATTGACAACTGGATTCGTCACATAAAAGATGTGTATCGATTGCATCAAAAATATTTAGATGGGATTGAAAATGAAACAGATCGTTTTAATGCTTTTGTAGAAGTCAATGTAAAAGAACAAGTTTTTGATTTAGCCAAAACATCAATAGTTCAATCGGCATGGAAAAACGGACAAGATTTAACACTTCACGGCTGGGCTTACGGTTTAAATTCAGGTTTTGTTACTGATTTAGATGTTAATATTAGCTCTGATAAAGATTTAGATAATGTTTATCAACTGAAGTTTTAATAATTGATTAGTCTTCAGATTCAAGGTTTTCATTAAAAGCTGAGGGTAACAAAGTAGGTATAAATTTCACTAAAATAGGAAGTAAAAGACTACCTCCAGGAAGTAAAAAAATAGTTAATGAAGGAACTGATTTACAGATGTCTAATAATTGTTTTTTGACTTTTTTCTTCTCTTTTTCATTTAAATCTCTTTTAGTTGAATCGGCTAATAATCGCATCAATTCTTTGCTTTGTGTAATTTCTTTCACCAATCGGTTTTTGTTTCGTGAAATTAATTTTGTAACCGTTTGTGTAATATGGTCATAAAAATGTTTAACTGGATTTGAGTAATTAAAATAGGATATTTTATTTTTATTTTTAGAAATAAACGCATCATTTTTTATAATACTTGCATTGACAAATTCTTCTGAAACACCCATGAATTGCGCTAATTTATATAGAAAAAAAGCTTCGTTTTTTTCTATAATTCCATCACTCCAAAGTGCTAAACCAGCCATATCAATAAAGTAATATTTTTCTAATTCATTAGTAAAAAGCTCTAATCCAAGTTGTTCAATTCCAAGATTCCCTTTATTGGAATTTCCTTTAGAAAATTTGCTATACCTTACTGAAGATTCAAAAAGTTTAACTAATAAATCATCATAATTTGTCTTATTTAATTTTGTGTTTAAAGCTAAGGAAACAATGTTAATAATGACTTCTTCAATTTTAATTAAATATTTTTCTGGAATTTTTCCGTGAATTAAGTATTGTTGAAAAGCCAAAACATCAATAAACAGTAAGGCATTAGTTAATATCGGAGAAAAATTTTTATTAATGATATCAATATTAGTTTGAACTCTATTGTCGATGATTTTTTCTAAATTAGAAGATGAATTACTACTTAGTAAAACATTTTTAAAAAAGTTGAATTTTTGAGGATTCATTTCATCATAAAAAGTAATTGCTTTATCCACAAAAACCTTTTGGCTGTCTTCTTTAGTTGTTAGGGAGTAAATACTAAATAAATGATTTAGTAAGGCAACTTTTGAAATTTCGTTTTCAGTCCACCCCTCAATTTTAAAGTTTGAAGAAGTGTTAATGGAAACAATATGACCATATATAAACCCAGTTTCTCTAAGCTTTTGATAAAACGATAGTAAATTATCTTCAACAGGAAATAGCAAAGGTTTTTCGGTTGAAAAAAACTTATCTATCCAGCCGTTTGCAGAAGGGTTAATCATTGATTCAATTTAAAGTACAAATTTAATGATTTTTATTTGATAATGGCAGAACAGGCTACTCTTGCTCCAGCGTTTCCTGATGGTTGTGTAATAAAATCATCTGCTCCAGCATGAACAATTAATCCTTTTCCTAGTATGTTTTTTGTGGCATCACCACAGCCAATACACCATTCGCTTGTTGTCAAAGTAATAGTTCCGTTTCCATTTTTGTCTGCAATAAAATTGCCAATATCACCTTTGTGGTATTCTGAATCACCCCATTTTCCATGTTTTTTGAATGTTGGATTCCAATGTCCTCCAGCAGAACTTCCGTCAGCGGCAGAGCAATCTGATTTTTCATGAATGTGTATGGCGTGAATACCAGGTTTCAATCCAGCTATTTTGGCAACAAATGTTACTGCTCCATTTTTTTCTACAAATGTGGCGGTTCCAGTAGTAGTTGTGTTGCTTTTTGATTCGAAAACTATTGTAAGGGGTATTGCATTTTTTGAATCTAAATAGGATTTACAACTAAAGATAATTAGTATTATTGCTATTGAAAAAACAATTTTTCTCATGATTTTATGGTTTTATATTCTAGTAAAATTACATAAAATTAGGAGTTTATATTACAATAATTTTATTTTGTTTTTTCACCTACAAAATATTGATTTTGAGATTTGAACAAAACGTTGAATGTGGTTAAACTCCCGTAAATTCGAGTGATATATTGTTGCAATTCTATTTTCTCGATTTCTTCGATTTTGCTAGCATTTATTTTTTGTTCCATGACACGAACTCGATCGCGAACCATAATTATTTTATGAAAAAAAGTATCAATAGGAATTTCTTTATTAGCAACGCCAGCTTGACCTGGTTCTAGAATTATCTTTCCACCTTTCCATTTGTCAGCAATTGGCACAATTTCTGAAATGTCGGACCATTTTTTTAAAATCGAAAGCAAACTTTGTTCGACATCATAAAAACTAACAGTGTCAACTTCGTTTTCAGATGCTTCAATGATTTCAAATTCACTGTCAAAATCAATGGTTTCTAATCCATTTTCAATAAAAGTGACCCAATATTCTTTTTGCGAAACATTAGTAATGACACCTTTTCCAAATTCAGGGTGATTAATTCTTGACCCTATTCCTAGTATTTTCATGGTTTTATTTTTTTACGAAAGTAAAAAAATATTTCAAACAAAAAACCGTTCTGATTGCGAATCACAACGGTTTTTAAAAAATAAAAAAATTAAAATTTTAAAAACAATATTCGTTTTCAGTAACTAATTTACTGGTGATGATTTCTCTTAATCCTACAATATTTGGCATATTAGTATATTTAGTAAAACGGCGTAAACCCATAAGCATCATGCGTTGTTCATCGCCTTCGGCAAATGAAATTACACTTTCTTTACCTTTTTGAGTAACAATATCTGCCGCTTTGTATAGATATAATTTTGCCATTGCGATTTGCTCTTTTGCCTTTTCTTCCCCTGCTGACTTTGCTAATTTTTCTGTTCTTAAAATGGTGCTTTCTGCCATATAGATTTCAATTAAGATATCTGCAGCGGCCATTAATAATTGTTGGTGTCCATCTAAATCAGGTCCGTATTTTTGAACAGCACCACCTGCAACCATTAAAAATGCTTTTTTTAATTTGCCAATCATTTCTTTTTCTTCGGCAAATAATTCAGAATAGTCAGGAGTTTCAAAAGACGGAATTCCCATTAATTCTTCCTGTACTTTTGATGCGGGTCCCAATAAATCGACATGCCCTTTCATGGCTTTTTTGATTAACATTCCAACGGACAGCATTCGGTTGATTTCGTTCGTGCCCTCATAAATACGGGCAATACGAGCATCACGCCAAGCACTTTCCATCGGAGTATCTTCTGAAAATCCCATTCCGCCAAAAATTTGAATTCCTTCGTCAGCACAATTTTGTACATCTTCAGAAACGGCTACTTTTAAGATAGAACATTCTATAGCAAATTCTTCTACACCTTTCAGTTCTGCTTCTTGATGGGAATTCCCTTCTGCTACTCGTGCATTAATTCGGTCTTCAATAGATTTTGCAGCCCTATAAGTTGCGCTTTCTCCAGCATAACAACTTGTAGCCATTTCAGCTAATTTATAACGAATTGCTCCAAATTGTGCAATTGGTGTATTGAATTGAACTCTTTCATTAGCGTATTTTACAGCTCCTGTAGTTACACGACGCTGTGCATCTAAACATGCTGCGGCTAATTTTATACGTCCAACATTCAAGGAATTCATGGCAATTTTAAATCCGTTTCCTCTTTCAGAAAGCATATTTTCTATAGGAACTTTGGTTTCATTAAAGAAAACTTGACGAGTAGACGAAGCACGAATTCCAAGTTTATGTTCTTCTTCATTCATTGAAATTCCGTTTGCGGGATTGTTTTCTACGATAAAACCTGTAATGTTTTTGTCATCACCAATTCTGGCAAAAACAATAAAAACGGAACAAAATCCAGCATTAGAAATCCACATTTTTTGTCCCGTAATCGAATACGTTTTTCCATCTTCGGACAAAATGGCTTTTGTTTTTCCAGAATTGGCATCACTTCCAGCCCCAGGTTCTGTTAAACAATAAGCACCAAACCATTCGCCAGAAGCTAATTTTGGTACGTATTTTAATTTTTGTTCTTCGTTACCGTACAAAGTAATTGGCATTGTTCCAATTCCAGTATGCGCACCGAAAGCTGTTGAAAAAGAACCTGTTGCACCCGAAATATAATCACAAACCAAGCAAGTTTCTACAAATCCCATTCCTAATCCGCCATAAGCTTCGGGAACTGAAATTCCTAAAAATCCCATTTCTCCTGCTTTGCGCATGGAAGCTTCGGTGTAGGCATAATCTTTTTTCTCAAATTTGTCTTTGTGCGCCCATAATTCTTTGTCTGCAAATTCTTTTACAGAATCACGCATCATGATTTGCTCTTCTGAAAAATCTTCAGGAGTAAAGATGTTTTCACATTTGGTTTCTTTTACCAAAAACTGTCCACCTCTAGTTATGTCTTCCATAGTTTCTATATTATTTTTAATTATAATAGTATTTACTTTTTTTATTATTTGCTCTAAATTAATTCATAAATTCCAGCCGTTCCTTGTCCAGTTCCAACACACATAGATACAATTCCGTACTTGCTTTTTCTCAAACGCATTTCTTCGAATAATTGGACTGATAATTTGGCACCAGTACAACCCAATGGATGTCCAAGAGCAATCGCTCCACCATTGACGTTGATAATGTCAGGATTTAAATTCAGTTCGCGAGTTACAGCTAATGCTTGTGATGCGAATGCTTCATTTAATTCTATCAAATTAATATCATTTAGCGTTAATCCTGCTTGTTTTAATGCTTTTGGGATTGCTTTTACGGGTCCAATTCCCATAATTCTTGGTTCAACACCAGCAGAGGCGAAGTTTACTAGCCTTGCGATTGGCTCCAAATTCAATTCTTTGACCATTTCTTCACTCATTACCAAAACAAATGCCGCACCATCACTCATTTGAGAGGAATTACCAGCAGTTACACTGCCATCGGCGGCGAAAACTGGACGTAAATTTGCTAATCCTTCTAGAGAAGTTCCGAATCTCGGGCCTTCATCTTTATTGACTATGTATGACTTGGTTTCTTTTTTGCCATTTTCATTGATAAATGTTTGCTCAACAGTAATAGGTACAATTTGAGAATCGAATTTTCCTTCTGCTTGGGCTTTCAATGCTTTGTTATGGGATTGAAAAGCAAATTCATCTTGGTCAGCACGAGAAATGTTGAATTGTTTGGCGACCGCTTCCGATGTCAATCCCATTCCCCAATAATAATCTTCGTGTCCAGAAGAAGCCGCTTTATAATCGGGTGTCGGTTTATAACCTCCCATTGGAATAAAACTCATACTTTCGGCACCACCGGCAATAATACAATCTGCCATTCCTGATTGGATTTTAGCAGTTGCCATCCCGATAGTTTCTAACCCAGAAGCACAGTATCTATTGACAGTTACACCTGGAACATCTTCTACTTTTAATCCCATTAAGGAAATAAGGCGCCCCACGTTTAACCCTTGTTCTGCTTCGGGCATGGCGTTTCCAACCATGACATCGTCTATTCTTTTCTTATCAAATTCAGATAACTCATTCATCATGAATTCGATGGTTTCTGCTGCTAACTCATCAGGACGTTTAAATCTAAAGACACCTTTTGGTGCTTTTCCAACGGCTGTTCTGTATGCTTTTACTATGTATGCTGTTTTCATAAATAAGCCCCTAACCCCCGAAGGGGGAATTCCTATTAGGGGTAAATAGGGTTTTAGAATCACATTTTAATTGTATTAATGTGATATATTGTAATTTCAATTATTTAAAGAACTTTTTATAGACAAAATAGATATTTACAATGTCGAGAGTTCCCCCTTCGGGGGCTAGGGGGCTTTTAATTTCTCAACGGTTTCCCTTTTGTCAACATAAACTGTATTCTCTCTAATGTTTTTCTTTCCGTACAAAGGGACAAGAAAGCTTCTCTTTCAATATCTAATAAATATTGTTCTGACACCAATGTATGTTCCGATAAATCGCCACCAGCCATTACATAAGCTAGTTTGTTGGCAATTTTCAAATCATGTTCTGAAATGTATTTTCCAGCAACCATTTGATTTGTTCCTACCAAGAACATTCCTAGTGCTTGTTTGCCTAAAACTTTTACATCAGTTCTGCGAATCGGTTGCGTATAGCCTGCTTCAGCCATAAGCAAAGCGTGTTTTTTGGCTTCGGCAATTTGACGGTCTTTGTTTACTACTACAATATCTTTACCATGTTGCAAAATTCCTAAATCAAAGGCTTCATACGCCGAAGTAGATACTTTTGCCATAGCTACGGTCATGAAATATTCTTGTAAAACATTCAATTCGACATCGTTTTTACGGAATAAATCCGAAGCACGTAAAGCCATTTCTTTGGATCCACCACCACCAGGAATGACGCCAACACCAAACTCTACCAATCCGATATAAGATTCGGCAGCAGCAACCACTTTATCAGCGTGCATACTCATTTCACATCCACCACCTAGAGTCATTCCGTGAGGTGCAACAATTACTGGAATTCCAGAATAGCGTACACGCATCATTGTGTCTTGGAACATTTTGATTGCCATGTTCAACTCATCATATTCTTGCTCTACTGCCATCATAAATATCATTCCGATATTGGCACCAACTGTAAAATTGGCGGCTTGATTTCCGATGACTAATCCTTGATATTGTGTTTCGGCTAAATCAATAGCTTTATTAATTGCTACTAAAACATCGCCACCAATCGTGTTCATTTTGGATTGAAATTCTAAATTCAGAATTCCGTCTCCTAAATCTTGTATAATTGCTCCGCTATTGCTCCACACTTTTTTGCTTTCGCGTATGTTGTTCAAGATGATAAAACTATCTTGCCCAGGAACTTTAGTTTGCGATCCTGCCTGTCCGGCAGGCAGGTTTGTTGGAATATTGTAGTAATATGTAGCTCCTTCTTTAACAGAATAAAAACTAGTATTTCCAGCAGCCAACATTTCGGTAACCCAAGTTGCAGGTGTTAAACCTTCGGCTTTCATTATTTCGACACCTTTTTCGACACCAATGGCATCCCAAATTTC
>JANMZS010000226.1:0-7159 GCA_031383535.1 Flavobacterium sp. | reverse complement strand
AAGTAAATTTCAGTAATTTTATTAGCATCTAACATAGAGGTGGTTTTTAATGTAATTAATTGGTTGTCAGCTATTAACTTACATAAATCATCTCTATTTTTCAAATATATTTTTACTTTTTTACATCGAACTCACGTTATTTAAAGGGAGTTTCCACCCTACTAATGCGCTCCATTGTGTATTGTTTTTTTCTTTGAAAGTGTAATTGCCTATTAAAAAAGCATCGCCTAAACCTGAATTTGTTCCAAAACTTCCATGAGCCGATGAAAAAGTAACTCTAGTAGAAAGTGAAAATCTTTCGCTAAATTTTCGTGTATATGCTATATAGGGTGAAATATAAGTCAAATCAGCCTCGCCAACTCCAATAATAGCTGCTACCTCAATACTATTTCTCCATTCTTTTTGTGCCGTATCAAAAGCGTGACCCACACTGCAAATTCCTGCGTCACTACATCCTTGAGCAAAAGACAGATAAGAAGAGAGAACTAGTGTGATGGTAAAAAGTGTGTTTTTCATATTTGAATTTTTAATTAGCAATGAAACAAAAATAAGCCGTTTTAAGAAATAGAAATGTCGGGTAGTTTACATTTGTAATTTGATTTTATAAAAAACCACAACTCAACATTAAAAAATATAGTTTATCCTCATCGTAAAACAAATATATTTATATTTGCTACTTTTCTGATTAAAAACAATTTTTTAAATCCATAAATTACAACAAATGAAATCAATTAAAATTACATTGCTTCTAGTTACTCTTACTCTTTTAACAAGTTGTGCGTCCAAATACAACAAAATAAATCCTGAAGCTATAAATTATCTTTCTAAATCCTCTGAAAATAATATTGTACTTGAATACAAATACAATACGCTAGGAAAAAAATATTTAAAGAAAGAACTTCAATATGGTGTTAAAACAGTGAGTGTTAAAATCACAAATAATAGTGATAAAGATATAGTTTTAGGGACTGATTTTAAATTTACTTATGAAAATGGTGATGGAATTATACTTTTGGAAGCTGATTATGTCTTTAAAACCTTAAAACAAAGCCCAGCCTCTTACTTGTGGTATTTACCACTTTCTTTTTTACAACTTTACACAGGCACAACTACAACACAAAACGGTGGATATTATTATTCTGAACCTAAGACATTCCCAATTGGTGTGATTATTGGTCCGGGTATAGCTTTTGGAAACATGATAGCGGCTGGAGATGCAAACAATAACTTCAAAAATGACCTTACAACGTTTGACCTAATCAACAAAAAAATTAAAAAAGGCGAAACAGTTTATGGTATAATTGGGGTACGAACAAATCAATATGATAGCATTAAAATCAAAACTTTAAATTAAAAATTTGATTTTTTATAATTCAACTTTTTATTTATAAGTTTAAAGACTAATCAGAGAGCCCTATGATTTTTCATAGGGGTTTCAGATTTTTGTATTTTATTAATTTTGACAACTAACAAAAACTTTGTTTTAAAAAAAGTAAACGTCATTATATCACAACTTCCTAATATCGTCAATCAAAATTTCTTTTCGAGTATAAAAAATCAATTGTTTTTCTTCCATTTCGTTGAGTAATTGCGTTGCCGTTTGGCGTGAAGTACCAATAATCTGAGCTATATCGGCTTGGGTTAAGTAGTTTTCAATGGTCACTTTATTGCCGTCTTTCTTGCCCTCTCGTTCTGCCCATTCTTTGATAAATGTATGCAAACGGGTTTTAGCATCTTTAGATATCAAATTGGAATAATTGTTTTTGATGCGTTTCATCTTGAGTCCCACAAACTTAGTATAGGTTAATGCTAAATTTGGATTTTGAAGCATTAAATTTTCAAAGTCCGACATCAAAAAACTACAAATAGCCACTTCATCTGTGAGTGCTTTGGCATATTCGTTGGAATTTCTATCGTTCTCTAAAGTCAATTCGCCAAACAAATCGCCTTTCTGAATGATGTCCTTGATGGTTTCATTTCCATCTTCATCGACTTCAACAATTTTGATATTCCCTTTTTTGAGTAAAAAAATACGTGGTACATCAGACGAAGAAAAATAAATAACATCGCCTTTATTGGCTTTTTTAAAACCTGTGATAATACATAATTGCTTGATTTGTGACATGCTTAATGTCCAAAACAACTTATGATCCCGCAAATACCAATACTTTAATTCTTCGGACATGTTTCTATTTCTTTGGGTAAATATACTAATTTCGGCAAAATGAAATCTTTTTCTTTTTATCTAGAAAATGGATGATTGGCCTAAAAATTAGTTTTCTAATACAAATTGAATAATCTCAGTTTGTAGTTTTTTACTTTTCAAGCCGTGCCCCAAACCTTCGGTTAAAATTAATCTACTGCCTTTCCAATTTTCGTGTAAGGCAACCGAGTTTTGATGAGCAGTATCTTTATCTTCTTTGTCATGAATAATCAAACTCTTTGTGGTTAGTGATTTTGCGAATTTTGAGGTCGAAAAATAACTAGGTTCATGATTTAATGATTCGATGAACTTATTTTTGATAATCCGAAGTGTTCGGCTGGATAGTCCTAATGTTGTTTGATAAAAATTAAAAAAATCATCAGCTTCGCCAGGCGCAGCCATAATAACTACATTTTTTATTGTGTTTTCTTTATTTTGAAAAAGCCAATAAATAGTGGCAAATCCGCCGATGAAATGACTCAATATGTGTTTGATTTCGTTGTTTTGTTTTAAAAACAAATCCATTACTTTACTATATAAAACAACATGCAAAATTTTGCCTTCGGACAAACCATGAGCAGGAGCGTCAAAAGCATAAATCGTAAAATCTTGAGCCGCAAGTTGTTCTATGTAGGATTTCCACCGAAAAGTATGGCTTGCCCAACCATGAATAAGAAGAATTTTTTTGGAACCATTTCCCCACTTATAAGTTTGTATTTTTTTATTTTCAAAATCTAATACAATATCTTTTCCTGCAGTAAGAAAATCACTCTGGTGCTTTTTAGGTTTTTGCGACATGGGACTACAAAACAGAATAAATCCTTTGTTGGCAACCCATTTTGGATTAATGTAGGAAGCAATATTAAAATAAAAACCTATCGATTTCTGTATCGATTTTAGACCTAACTTTTGAATTGATTTTTTCATAAAATAGGGCAAATGAATTATGAAATTAACCCTCTAGAAATTACAATTTTTTGAATTTCAGAAGTCCCTTCATAAATTTGTGTAATCTTAGCATCTCGCATCATGCGCTCTACGTGATATTCCTTTACATACCCATTTCCGCCATGTATCTGAACAGCTTCGATGGCTGTATCCATTGCTACTTGCGATGCATATAGTTTTGCCATAGCACTACTCACATCATAATTTTTGTGATTGTCTTTGTCCCAAGCGGCTTTCATACAAAGATGGCGTGCTGCCTCGATATTTACTGCCATATCAGCCAATTTAAAAGCAATAGCTTGATGGTTACAAATTTCTGTGCCAAAAGCTTTTCGCTCTTTCGAATATTTCAAAGCCAATTCAAAAGCACCAGAAGCAATACCCAACGCTTGGGAAGCAATACCTATTCTTCCTCCCGCTAAGGTTTTCATGGCGAATTTAAAACCGAAACCTTCTTCGCCTATTCGATTTTCTTTTGGAACTTTCACATCGTTAAATAGTAGCGAATGAGTGTCAGACCCTCTAATTCCCATCTTTTGTTCTTTAGAACCCACCGTAAAACCCAGCATATCTCGGGTCATAATCAAAACATTAATTCCTTTGCTCTTTTTCTCGACATGGGTTTGAACAATAACCAAATAAAACGAAGCAGTGTTGCCGTTTGTAATCCAGTTTTTAGTACCATTAACCAGATAATGGTCGCCCATATCGATGGCAGTTGTTTTTTGGGATGTAGCATCGCTACCTGCCTCGGGTTCGCTCAAAGCAAAAGCACCATGAATTTCGCCTGAAGCCAATAGTGGCAACCATTTTTGTTTTTGTTCTTCGGTGCCATATTCTTGTAAACCCCAGCATACCAGCGAATTATTAACAGACATGACCACTGATGCCGAAGCATCTACTTTAGATATTTCCTCCATCGCAATCACATACGAAATAGTATCTAAACCACTTCCTCCGTATTTTGGATCTACCATCATGCCCATAAAGCCGAGTTGCCCCATTTTTTTGACTTGCTCAGTCGGAAAAATTTGTTTTTCATCTCTTTCAATCACTCCTTCCCATAACTCATTTTGAGCAAAATCACGAGCGGCTTGTTGAATCATCAAATGTTCTTCGGTTAGACTAAAATCCATAGCAATAGAATATAAATGTTTATTTTTGATAAAAATAGTATAAAAAGAAACATTTTAATACTAAAATTTTCTTTTTTGGATTGTAAATTTGAACCATGAAGCAGAATCAGTATAATGTGATTGGTGTGATGTCGGGAACCTCACTAGATGGTGTCGATTTGGCTTATATTCATTTTACTATCGACAATCAGAAATGGACTTTTAAAATTCTAGAAAGTGAAACTGTTAGCTACAGCAATCACTGGATAAATAATCTAAAACTGGCCGTTAATTTTTCTGAATCGGAACTAGAAAACCTGAATCAAGAATACACAAAACTCCTAGCCCAAATTATTGCTAATTTTATCAAAAAAAACAAAATCGATAATCTCGATGCGGTCTGTTCTCACGGACACACCATTTTGCATCAACCGCAAAACGGATTTACGCTACAAATTGGTAATTTACCCGAAATCGCTACAATGACACAACAAAACATTGTTTGTGATTTTCGAGTTCAAGATGTACAACTAGGCGGACAAGGTGCTCCTTTAGTGCCTGTTGGTGACCAAATTTTATTCTCGGAATATGATTATTGCTTGAATTTGGGTGGTTTTTCGAATATTTCTTTTGAGGAAAAAGGCAAACGCATTGCTTTTGATATTTCGCCAGTTAACACCGTTTTGAATTTCTATGCCAATCAGTTAGGATTTGATTATGATGACAAAGGGAAAATAGCACGTTCAGGGAACATAAACACCAAATTATTAGAAAAACTAAATGCTTTAGAATATTATCAAAAAGCATTTCCTAAATCACTAGGGTTTGAATTTGTAAAAGAAACTATTTTACCATTAATCGAAAGTTTTGAAATCGCTATTGAAGATAAATTAGGTACATTCACAGAACATATTGCGCTACAAACTGAATTGGTTTTGCCTAATAAATATGGCAAAATCTTAATTACTGGTGGTGGTGCATACAATGATTTTCTATTGGAACGCATCAAAAATTATTTGCCCAAAATGGAAATTATAATTCCTTCGTCGGATATCTTAGAATTCAAAGAAGCACTTATCTTTGCTTTACTGGGCGTGTTAAAATTACGAGATGAAATTAATGTTTTGAGCAGTGTTACTGGAGCAAAGATGGATCATAGTTCTGGAAAAATTTATTAATTTACTTACAAAAAAATAGCTTTTCCGCATAAAAGTGTAAATAATAACACTTTTTAATATGAAAAAGTGTAATTCATGAAAAAGTTTTTGAAGAAAAATTTGAAAACAAAAATGCCATTCGAATGTCGATGAACAAATTCAGAAAAGAAGACTGGCTAACGAATGTTCCTTTGTATGCCGTGAATGGAATTGTTGATGATCTAGTTTGATAAAAACATAAATTAGCCTTATTTTGTATATCTATGATAAACAACAGCAAGCCCTCAAATTTATTTAATGCTTTTTTTGAAAGTGAAAAAGCGGGTGGATTAATCTTAATCACTTGTACAATAATTTCTTTAGTACTGGCAAATTCAATTTTTGGTGATTCCTATCTCCAGTTTTGGCATACTAGTTTAGAAGGAAAGCCTATTGAACATTGGATTAACGACGGTTTAATGACTATTTTCTTTTTGCTGATTGGACTAGAACTGGAACGAGAGATTTATATTGGAGAACTATCCGATTTTAAAAATGCGTTGCTACCCATTTTTGGAGCCTTGGGCGGAATGATTGTTCCTGCGGGTATTTATTTGTATTTTAATTTTGGCACACCAACACAATCAGGAGCAGGAATTCCAATGGCAACCGATATCGCTTTTGCCTTAGGAATTTTGTCTTTATTAGGAAAAAAAGTTCCTGTTTCTCTAAAAATATTTCTGACTGCGCTTGCCGTCATTGACGATTTAGGTGCTATTTTGGTAATTGCTTTATTTTATACTAAAACCATTTTTTGGATAAACCTTTTAATCGCATTGGGAATTTTTGGCTTTTTACTTATTCTTAATCGATTAAAAGTTAGAAACTTAATTCCTTATTTATTTGGCGGAATTCTCATGTGGTATTTTATGCTCAATTCGGGTGTTCACGCCACGATTACTGGAGTCTTACTGGCTTTTGCTATTCCTTTTGGGAATGGAGATGAAAAATCTACTTCTTATATTTTACAGCATTTTTTACATAAACCAGTCGCCTTTTTTATACTTCCCCTATTTGCTCTAGCCAATACAGCTATTATTTTGAGTAGCAATATCGGGGAAATTCTAACAGCGAATTACAGTCTTGGAATAACCTTAGGACTCATAATAGGAAAACCAATCGGAATTTTTGCACTGAGTTTGATCGCCGTAAAAATTGGATTTTGTAAACTTCCATCAGACTTAAATTGGAAATCGATTCTTGGAGTTGGATTTTTGGGCGGAATTGGGTTTACCATGTCTATATTTGTAACCCTACTGGCTTTTGACAATGCTTCGATTATCAACAATTCAAAGTTTATCATTTTACTTGCCTCTTTAATGGCGGGAATAATTGGCTTTTTAAGTTTAAATTTTATCTTAAAAACAAAAAGTAAACAGGAATAAGAAAACAATTTTTAGTACATTTCGGCGTTTTTAGATTTAATTCAATTAATCCATTACGAATGAATTTCGACCATTCTTCAGACCAAAAAAAATCATTATTGATATCCACACTATTGTTTGGAACTTTGTTGTTGATTTTATTTTTTATTCGTTTTTGGCCTCCTGCAAACCTAGAAGAATTAACTGGTGGCGGAGGTGGTGGCGGTGTTAGCATCAATTTTGGAGACAGTGATTTAGGTTCTGGAGCCAATTATAAAAGTGAGGTTTTGGAGGTTCAGAATAAAGCGAAACAAACTCCGACAAAAAGCACTC
>JANMZS010000223.1:0-17769 GCA_031383535.1 Flavobacterium sp. | reverse complement strand
AAGTGGAAAGAAATTTTTATCTTTTGGAACTAAAAACTGAAAAATACTATTTATTGACATTTTAATTAATTTTAGATGCCAAACTTAATTTGTTAATAATTTCTTAAACGGTAGCTTAAAATAAAGTATTAAATTTAGCATCTAAAATTAATTAAAATGTCAATAAATAGTATTTTTCAGTTTTTAGTTCCAAAAGATAAAAATTTCTTTCCACTTTTTGAGAAAGCCTCTGCAAACTTGGTTCAATTAGCTTCCATATTGCATGAAGCGGTTAATCTGCCTTCTAAAGAAAGGGATGTTCTTTTTCAAAAGATAGATGAATTAGAACAAAAAGGGGAGGACATAACACGCCAAACTAATCTCGAATTGAGTAGAAATTTTATTACTCCTTTCGACAGAGAAGACATCCATGCCTTGATCACTTCTATAGATAATGTTGCTGATAATCTTCATGGAGCATCAAGTAGAATGCGACTATATCAAGTAGATAAAATCACAAAATCAATCAGAAAATTGACAGAAATCAACCTTGAAGCCTGTCAATACATCGATGTTGCTGTTCAGGAGTTGAGAGATTTAAAGAAAATGAAAAATATTACTTCTGCTTGTTCTAAAATTAGCAAGTTAGAGAGCAAATCGGATAGTGTTTATGATAAAGCGGTAGCCGATCTTTTTGAAAATGAAAATGATGCTAAAAATATAATTAAATACAAAGAAGTATTGTCGGTATTAGAAACTGCAACAGATAAGTGCAAAAGGGTAGCCAGTGTTTTGGAATCTATTTCTGTGAAACATTCGTAAAACTTTCGAGATTTTTAAACCTTTTAACTAAACTCTTATGTTTACTCTACTTATTTTAATTATAGTATTGGCTTTGGTGTTTGATTACATCAATGGTTTTCATGATGCTGCCAATGCAATTGCCACAGTTGTAGCTACCAAAGTACTTTCGCCGCTACAAGCAGTTATTTGGGCTGCTTTTTTTAATTTTTTAGCCTATTGGGTTTTTGGACTAGGTGTTGCCAACACAGTGGCAAAGACTGCCAATGCTAGTGATATAAATTTAGTGGTAATTCTTGCGGGCGTTGTTGCCGCAATAATTTGGAATTTAATCACTTGGTGGCAAGGCATTCCTTCTAGCTCATCACATACTTTAATTGGTGGGTTTGCAGGTGCTGCCATAGCCCACGCTATTGCGGTTCATGGATTTTCGGGTTACACTATGCTAGAAGATGGAATTGAGCACACCAAATATTGGTATGATATTGTTAGTTGGTACAAACCTGGAAAAGATGGTGGCATGCCCTCAGGAGTACTTATAATTATTGCTTTTATAGTTCTTGCTCCTTTATTAGGGGCTATGATGTCGTATTTAATTTCAATTTGGTTATTAAATGCTTCTAAGAAAAGTATTTTGCCTAAATTATTCACATTTGCTTTAATGTTTGGTACTGTTTGGTTTGTTTATAACCAAATGGTTCCTTATGAAAAAATTATCGCTGATGGCGGTAAACCTCGTTTTGAGTCCTCTGTTTTTTGGAGTGTACTATTTGAATCGCACAATATAAAATGGTTTCTGGTTGCTTTCATCGTGTTATCCATTTCAACTTTTGCTTTGGTTTTTAGTAGTTTGAATTTACACAGAGCAGATTCAGTTTTGAAAAAAATGCAGCTTTTATCTTCTGCTGCTTTTAGTTTGGGTCACGGTGGTAATGATTCACAAAAAGTGATGGGAATTATAGCTGCCGCTGTTGCTGTTTATATAAAAACGAGCCATAGTGAAATTGATAGCCTTCCAGATTGGTTGCAAGTAATTCTTCCGGATGATGATAAGGGAATCAAAGGAGCAATGCCAGAATGGATTCCGTTGGCTTGTTATACCGCCATTGCAATAGGAACTTTAAGCGGAGGTTGGAAAATTGTAAAAACAATGGGGTCTAAAATAACCAAAGTAACTTCCTTTGAAGGTGTTGCTGCTGAAACTGCTGGTGCATTGACACTTTATTTCACCGAACATTTTAAAGTCCCGGTTAGTACCACACATACTATTACAGGTTCCATAATTGGAGTGGGTTTAACCAAACGTGTTTCGGCGGTGCGTTGGGGAGTAACAGTTAGCTTACTTTGGGCATGGGTTTTAACCATACCAGTATCTGGATTATTAGCAGGTCTAATCTATTATGTTCTTAGTATTTTTTTGTAAAATTTTCTATTCAGTTTTATACAAAAAGTATAATCAATTCAACGTATTTTTAATATGTTTGTTGATTATACTTTTTTTATTAATTAAAAAATAATAAATCCCAAGGGTTTTGTTTTGCATGAAAATCACTCCAGATACTTTTAAACAAATTTATAGCGACAATAGCCGATTGGTCTATAATGTGGCTTTAAATTATGTTCAAAATATCGAAGATGCAGAAGAAATTACCCAAGATGTTTTCATTAAAATTCATCAGTCTTTGCATAAATTCGAAAATAAATCAGAGTTAAAAACTTGGATTTATAGAATTACAATCAACAAGTGTTTGGATTTTATTAAAATGAAAAGCAGTAAAAAACGCTTTTTTATTTTTGGCAATAAAAATCAAAACGAAAAGGATTATCTCAATAGTTCCAATTTTGAGCATCCTGGAATTTTGATGGAAAATCAAGAAAATGCTAAAATTCTTTTTGATACAATTAATACTTTAACCGAAAATCAAAAAACAGCTTTCCTTTTGTCTAAGTTGGAAGGAAGAAGTAATCCTGAGATTGCCGAAATTATGCAACTGAGTATTTCCTCAGTTGAATCGTTGATTTTCAGAGCTAAAAATGCCTTAAAAGAAAGATTAGCAGAAAAATTTACAGAATATCGCAAGAAAAAAAAATAACATTCGTCTAAAACTTTAGAAACACAAAATCATGGAAGCTGAAAATTGGATAAACAATATTTTAAATAGTACTAATGGGATGGTAAGTGTTAGCCCAAGTACTGATTTGTTTGCTAAAATTGAGAAGAAAATAGTATTAAAAATGAATACCGTTTCTAGTAAAACAGTTTGGTTAGTTGCTGCCTCAATTATTGTTTTAATTACAATAAATATTTACTCCTTACAGAAAAATAAAACAACGAGCGATACCGTTTCCGAAATGATAATCGCCTCCACTTTAGAAAAAAGTAATCAATTATATTGATGATTATGGAAAAGACAAAACTATTGACTCTTGCTGTTCTTTCATTATTCCTACTTAATATAGGTATGTTAGGATTTTTATTTTTTTCGAATCAAAAAGGTCATCATCCTCCCTCAGATCATGGTCCTAACGGTGGTCAAAAACCTCGAGAAATTATTATTGAAAGATTGCATTTTGATGCCCAACAACAAAAAGAATATGATCAATTAATTCAATGGCATCAAGGCGAAATTAGAGCTATTGAAGATAATATTAAATTATCAAAGAATGAATTGTATCAACTATTATCAGAAACAGAAGTAAACATTAAAAGTAAAGACAGTTTAATAAACGCTTTATCCAGTAGTCAAAAGCAAATTGAAATTACCCATTTCAAACATTTTGAAGACATTAAAAAACTATGCCATAAAGATCAAATCGAAGATTTTAATGACCTTACTATGGAACTTGGTCGATTATTTTCAAAAGGACAAAAACATCCCCCAGGACATGAATAAAAAAAAACGGTGTTATATCATTTTGCTTTTATTCCTTTTTTTCAAAGGTAATTCCCAAAACAAAGTGGATTCATTGCGTTTAAATTTCAAGGTTAAATTCAATAACGAACGCCTGGAGTTGCAAAAAAAATACAGTACCAAAAATAAAGACACTATAGCACTTGAAACTTTCAAGTGCTATATTTCGTCTATTCAAATTCATTATAATGATAATTCAGTTTTTACTGAAAAAGATAGCTATCACCTACTAGACATAGCGAATCCAGTAACTTTGCAAATTGCGATTTCGGCTATCAATAGCAAAATTATATCTAAAGTTATTTTTAATATTGGTGTCGATAGAACCGCTAGTACTTCGGGAGCGATGTCTGGTGATTTAGACCCAACAAAAGGGATGTATTGGGCATGGCAAAGTGGGTATATTAATATGAAAATGGAAGGTATAAGTTCAAGTTGTAAAACAAGAAAAAATGAGTTTCAGTTTCATATTGGGGGGTATTTAGAACCGTATTACGCATTACGAACAATAGAAATTCCGATAAATACTCAAATACTCAATAATGAGATAAATCTTGTAATAGATTTAGAAAAATTCTTTTCGGATATTCATTTAAGAGCAATCAATTCAATTATGATTCCTGGAAAAAAGGCCATGGAGTTGGCTGATATTTGCACCAAAATGTTTTATTTGGAATGAAAATTTTTTCTTATATATTGGGCTTTGGAATTTTTATTTTTGGAATTTTAGCTTTTTCAAAACGCTATTTTACACCCTTATATTTTGAAGTGCCAAAGGGTTGGCCAAAACCTCATTATAATTTTAAAGACAATCCTTTGACACAGGAAGGTTTTCAATTGGGAAGACAATTATTTTATGATCCAATTCTGTCAAGAGATAGCACGATTTCTTGTGCAAGTTGTCATTTGCAAGCTACAGGCTTTACCCACGTGGATCACGAATTAAGTCATGGTATTGAGGGAAAAATTGGAACAAGGAATTCAATGGCGTTAATGAATTTGGCTTGGTCCAAAAGTTTTATGTGGGATGGTGGTGTCAATCATTTAGACGTGCAACCGATAGCCCCAATTACCAGTGTTGTAGAAATGGATGAAACTACGCAAAACGTTGTTGCTAAACTTCAAAAAAGCGAAAAATATCCAATTCTATTTGAAAAAGCATTTGGCACTACAAAAATCACAGGACAATTACTTTTAAAAGCCTTGTCTCAATTTGAATTGTTATTAGTTTCTTCCAATTCAAAATACGATAGGGTAATGCGAAAAGAAGAATATTTTACGGAACGAGAGCAAAAAGGATATGCATTATTCAAAACCAATTGTGCTTCTTGTCATAACGAGCCACTTTTTACCAGTGAAAAATTTGAAAACAATGGATTAGCTTTGGATACTACTTTAAATGATATTGGTAGAATGAAAATCACTAATAAAAAAGAAGATTATTTACGATTTAAAGTACCTACACTTCGTAATTCTCAAATTACATTTCCTTATATGCACGATGGACGATTTAAAACATTGACAGCAGTAGTGAAGTATTATAACTCATTAGGTCATGATAAAACCCTTCCAAGGGAGTTAGCAAAACCAATGAATTTATCTGATAATGAAAGAGTGGATTTAGTTTTGTTTTTGACCACTTTGACGGATACTACATTTTTATCTGACAAAAGATTTAGTTTTCCAAACGAATAGATTTTTATTGACGCAAGAATTAAATTATTCTTTCGTCTAATAAATTAAACCAACTACAAAAAAAATGAAAAAATCATTTATTACACTATTTTTCCTAGCTATCTCATCTTTAATTCAAGCACAGTATAACACGATGACTATGCCAGAAGCACTTTATGGCTCTACTTTTAATCTTAGTATTCATGAATCAACCAAACAATTGGTTTCGGGAAATCAAACTATTACAGGAGCTATTAATAATGAAAATTTTTGGGGACCAACTCTTTTTATAAATAAAGGAGATGATGTGCACATGAATGTTACTAACAACCTTAATGAGTCAACTACAGTTCATTGGCATGGAATGCATTTGCCTGCTGTTATGGATGGAGGTCCACATCAAGTAATTCCAGCAGGAACACTTTGGCAACCCTATTGGACTGTTATGAATCAGGCAGCAACTTTATGGTACCATCCTCATTTACATGAAACTACTCATGCCCAAATAACAAAAGGAATAGGTGGTTTTATTATTGTTAAAGACCCGATTGAATCGGCTTTAGCATTGCCAAGAACCTACGGAGTTGATGATATTGTTTTAGCATTAACCAGCAGAAGTTATAATACTACAACTAATACTTTTGTTTCTCCTCCAACATCCAATCGAGTATATGGTGATTATATGCTGTCTAACGGAACTCCAAATGCACAATATACATTGCCAAAACAATACGTAAGATTAAGAATTTTAAACGCTGAAATTGAAAGGGGGTATAATCTTGGATTTAGTGATAATCGAACTTTTTACATTATTGCGAATGATGGCGGATTATTAAATGCCCCAGTTGCGGCTACTAGAGTAAAATTAATGGTAGGGGAGCGTATCGAAATTATGATTAATTTAGGAAATGATACTGTTGGTTCATCAGTAGATTTGAAAGCCTATAATTCTGGACAAACGTTAGGTTTTCCTGGAGGAGAACCTAATACTACAGGGCAATTTGGTAGTTTGTTAAACAATTTAGATTTTACGGTTTTACATATTAATGTTGGAGCAACAACGGCTAATCCAATTACTTCTCTTCCAGCTACTCTAGAAAATAATACTTATTGGACTGCTACAACTCCTGTTAACGTAACAAGAACAATGGCTGTAACAGGAGGACAAGGCGGAGCTCCTTTTACATTCGACAATACTCCATTTGTATTAACAACAATTAATAAAACCGTGAATTTAAATGATACAGAAAAATGGACAGTAACCAATAATAATATTTTTGGTCATTCCTTTCATTTACATGATATTGAATTTAAAATTGTGGCTCGAAACGGAGTAGCTACTCAAGTTGGCAGTCATGAAAACGGTTGGAAAGATACCTTCTATTTACCTCGAAACGAATCGGTTACCTTCATAGGAAAATTTGATAATTTCGCTGATGCAAATGTAAATCATCCCTATATGTATCATTGTCATTTTGCTGGTCATGAAGATGGCGGTATGATGGGACAATTTATTGTTACAACAACTTTAGCCAACAATCAAAATGTTAAAAGCACTGAATTTAGTTTGTATCCAAATCCTGCGACGAATAAATTAAATGTAAAATTAAAAGATGATTTAACTGAAATTTATTATGTTACAATTGCTACTATACAGGGCAGAGTAGTGATGATGCTTCCTCAACCTGAATGGCAAGACGGAATAGATATCTCATCATTAACAACTGGAACCTATACTTTTCAAATGATAGACAAACAAACTAAAAGTAAAACAACTAAAAAGTTTATTAAAAAATAATCATGAAAAAGAATCCAATTTATCTATTTGCAATTTTACTTTTATTTGTACTATCGAGTTTTAACTTTCTTACTGCAGAAAAATGTATTTCTAATTTCAAATTGAAAAATGCAACAAACAATAAATGGGTAGCCACATCAGATTATAAAAATGCTAAAGGATTTATAGTTGTATTTTTATCCAATAAATGTCCAATGGCAAAATTTTATTCTCAACGATTAAATCAAATAAATGAAAAATACAAAAAGAAAGGGGTTTATGTTTTAGCTATTAATGCAATGGATACTTTGGTATATGCCGAAGAATCGTTTTTTAAAATGCAGAAGAAAGCTAAAAATGACACTTTCAACTTTCCTTATTTACAAGATAAAAAGCAAACAGTTGCTAAACAATTTAAAGCAGAGAATACCCCTCAATGTTTTGTAGTTTGGAAAAACAGTTCAGGTAAATTATTTATAAAATACCAAGGTGCTATTGATGATAATGCTGGTGAACCCGAAAAAGCACAGCACCATTTTCTTACTGATGCAGTAGACCAATTATTAAATGGTAAACAAGTAGCGGTCACTAGATCGGAATCTTTTGGATGCAAAATATTTTATAGAGGAGAAAAAGAAACTCATAAGTCTGCAAGAATTTAAAATAAAAATCGTCTAATCTAAAAACTCTATTTTATGAAAAAACTTATAGCAATTCTAATTTTATTTATTGTATTTTCTACAAATGCTCAAACAAACCCAATTATTACTAATTGGTTACAAAACACCTCAGTCTATGGAAGTTATTATACTGCTGCTGGCGGAAGTACTCCAAATGCAATGACTGTATTAGCAAATTGTCAAAAAGTACAATATGATGCCACTTATGTGTATATTACCACTAGAGGAATCCCTACTTATCCTACTGGTGTTTTTACGGGTGATGGTAACCAAAATCTTGCTGGAGATCAAAACGCAATGTATCGATTTCCTTTAAATCCAACAAAAAATACCGGTACACCATCAGCAACAACAGGTGGAAATTGCGGTGTGTTTATTAATGGCGTTTCTCTATTTGATTATCGCGATGGTGTTTCATGGAAAAATTCAACAAGTTCGTTGTGTGGTGGTCCAGCCTATAGAACTTGTACTGGTGATGGCCTTTGGAACAGAGATGCTATTCCTGCAGAAAAGAAAGGATTTGATTGTGCCAAAGGACATCCAGCAGGAACCAATTATCATCATCATCAAAATCCATCGGCTTTTAAATATGATAGTACGACATCAATTAGTTATTCAGATATTTGTACTACTTATAATTCGGATGCTTTATATACCATTGATAAAACAAAACACTCTCCATTAATTGGCTTTGCTTATGATGGTTTTCCTATTTATGGTGCTTATGGGTACAAAAATCTAGATGGAACAGGCGAAATTACTCGAATGAAATCAAGTTATGCCATAAATAGTAATGCTACTACCCGAACTAACGGCCCTGCTATTAATCAAGTTTTTGGTACTGGAACAACAGCACAAACAATGTTTAACGGGTATTTTAAAGAAGATTATGTTTATACAGCCAATTCAGCTTCTGATTATTTAGATGCGCATAATGGAAGAATTTGCAATACTCCAGAATATCCAAAAGAGTTATATCCTAATGGAATTTATTCTTATTTTGCTACTGTAGATGAATATAACACTTCGATATATCCGTATATAATTGGACCAACGTTTTATGGAAATGTTGTGGCTACAAAATTCGGTAATTCAACCACTACTGTGAATGGAACTACGACTTATACCAGTACATTGGGAACTAGCGATTTTGGATTAGACACCATAAATATTTCCATTTATCCAAATCCTGTACAAGATTATATTAGTATACAAACAGATTTGACACGAAATGATTTAGTTGTAGAATTGATAAATGAATTAGGTCAAGTAATTAAAACTAGTATAATTTTGCAAGGAAGTACTTTGTCAGTAATTAGCACAGAAACTGTTTATAATGGTATTTACTTTATAAAAGTTTCTGAAGGGAATAATAGTAAGAGTTTTAAAGTAATCATCAATAAATAATTTTATTACGATATCTTATTTCCAAAAGTAGTAAGATTAAAGTATCATATTAAGTTAGCTTATTAAATTTATACCAAATAGGCGGCTTTAAATTCACTAAAAAAAATTCTATTACAGACAATTCATTCAGAACTAAAATAGTATTATTTATAAGTTAAACTTAAAATTATCGGAATTTAGATTTTTTAGAGAATTTAAAATATAGAATATCCCATTATGAAGGAAAATGTTTTAAGTTCAAATCTTGAATAATAATAGTCAGCTAAAATATTTTTACTAGTTTGATATCTCATTTCCAGGTTATATTTATCTTTAAATTTATAACCAATTCCAAACCCTAAAATACTATTTGATCCAGACTCAAATAAGTTATAAATTGAGTTATCGGCTCTTTTATACTCAATAGATGATTTTGGACTGATGTCGAATATATAGGAAGTATTAATAAATACTTTGGAATTCTTGTTCAGAAAAAAATAATATCGAATACCAACAGGTAGTTCAATCAAATTACAATTAATTGTTTCTGTCAATTTTCCACCAGATACGTTGTTTATGTCAAAAGTGTTTTCGGACTTGATTTTTTTATAGTTGGGTTCTATGATAAGCGCCCATTTGTTTTTGTTATATGGAAATATAAATTCAGCTTCAACCCCTATGCCAAGCCCTAGTTTATTTCCAAAATCATAATTTGAATCACTTAATGAGTTTTCTATAAAAAAAGTAGTAGATGTAGTTGCAGAAGTGTTATTTATATGGGCTCTAAAATTTAAATTGAATAAATCTTTTTTTACCTTTTTTTCAAAATCTGTAAAGTCTGAATTATTGCATTTATTGAATAAAGTAAAAAAATCGACTAAACTATTTTTTTTATACTCCAGTTTTTGAACTGTAGACATCTCAATGGATGGACATTTTAAATCATTCCATAACTGCTGTTTATAATGATTGTTATTTTCAACTTGATTTTCTGAAACAAAATACCTTTTATAAATTAGTTGTTCTATAGTAGCGTTTTCTTTGTTGTAAAAAAAACGCAGTAAATTATCACTTACATATAAGTATAAATTAGACTTCCCTTCAACTAAAACTTTTAAAAATAGTGTTTCTTTAGTAAGTATTGGATTTTTATCGAAAGTTAGATTATTCAAATTATCAGGAGAAGTATCCATATTTACTTTAACTCTTATATATTTTGATACATTATAAATCGAAAATTCTTTTATAGTAGTTATATTAACACTTAATGATTCACTGTTTTCTGAAATTTTATATTCAATTTTTTCTGGATTATCTCTCCAATCGATATTTTTGATTAGACATTCTGTTTTTTGATCTGAATTATCAATGTAGTACCCTTTTTCGAATAAAATTTGAGAAAATGCTTGCGAGCTAAGCAGAACGAGAGCGAAAAAAAATAATGTATGTTTTGTCATGGTTTATGTTTCTTGATGTAAGTTAGAGTTCTATTCTTACAAATATAAAAAATTAAATTTTTACGCATCCGATTAATTAAAAAGTGTTTAGGATAAAGCTAAATGTTTTTCACTTAGGTTCCACAAAACGTCTGAAAACTATTTTCAAAATCAAAATCGGATGGTGTCATAAAGGCATCATTACTTGTTTGGAAATCATACGGTTTTGATAAAACGTTTAATAATCTTTCAAACAAAATCATATTTCCTTTTGCCGCTTCGTCCAGTGCTTTTTCAACGAGGTGGTTTCTAGGGATGAAAACCGGATTATGTGTTTTCATTATTTGCTTTGTTTGCTCCATACCATTTGAACTATCAATAATTTTATTCCATTTTTCTAACCAAGGACTAAATTCAGTGCTGTTGATAGGGCTATCTTCAAAAGCTATCTCTTGTGATAAAGCTAAAAAGGTATTAGTATAATCCATTTTATGCCTTACCATTAGGTCTAATAATTCGTCAACCAATTCATATAGTTCAGGATTATTGCTTTCAATTCCAATTTTATGGAGCATCATTTCATAATATTTTTGATTCCAAATCACATTAAATTCATCAATGACATTTTGTGTGAGTGTAATTGATTTTTCTTGGTCTTTGTGTATAATGGGCAACAAGGTCTCTGCAAATCGGGTGATATTCCATTGGATGATTTTCGGTTGATTACCAAAAGCATATCTGCCGTTGTGATCAATAGAACTAAAAACAGTAGTAGGATGATAAGCATTCATAAAAGCACAAGGGCCGTAATCAAAGGTTTCACCACTGATTGACGTATTATCGGTATTCATTACACCATGTATAAAACCAACACGCATCCAATGCACTACCAATTCTATTTGACACATCATTACTTTTTTTAGTAAACTAATTGCTGGATTTTCATCATGCTCCAACTCAGGATACAGTCTTTTGATAGTGTAGGATGTGAGTGCCTTTACATCTTCAGTCGTGCCTAAATGGGCTGCATATTCAAAAGTACCTACCCTAATATGGCTTTTCATTACTCTCACCAATGCAGCACCCTCTTGCATAGTTTCTCGAAATACAGGTTCGTTTGTTTTTATCACAGCAAGACTTCTTGAGCTAGGTATTTTTAAATAATACATCGCTTCACTTATTAAGTACTCTCTAAGCATGGCTTTTAAGGTGGCTTTACCATCTCCATTTCTGGAATAAAGTGTTCTGCCACTGCCTTTCAATTGAATATCAAATCGTTCTTGAGTATCGGTTATATGTTCACCAATCATTATAGCTCTTCCATCACCCAACTTTGTAAACTGACCAAATTGATGCCCTGCATAGGCTTGTGCATAGGAACTAGAACAATCGTTTAATTGATTCTTTAAAAAAAACGAAAATGAATTTTCTGTATTTTCGGAAATTGTCAGTTCTTTAGATAATTCACTATTAAACAAAACTATTTCAGGCTTTAGTAGTGAAGTTGGTTGTACAAGGCTGTGAAACTTATCGGGTAGCGATAGATACGAGTATTCAAAATTAAATAGATTGTTTGTCTGCATGAGCTATTAAATCATTTATTGTGATGTATTCTAATGTTTTTTCATTGGTAGCTTCTAATGCCACTTTTGGTGCGCAACCAGCTTCCAATGCTTCTTTCCATCGCAAGGCACATAAACACCATTTATCGCCAGGTTTAAGTCCAGGGAATTGGTATTCTGGTCTAGGAGTTATTAAATCATTCCCCTTAGTTTTAGAATAAGTAAGAAATTCTTCCGTAACAATGGCACATACCGTGTGACTGCCACTATCCATTTGATCAGTTCTACAATATCCATCCCTATAAAATCCAGTTAATGGGTTATTGCAACACGATTTTAAAGGTTCTCCAAAAATATTTTTCATGTTTAAGTTATTAATTTTTAGCAGATTGAAGTAGTTTTGCCAAACAATTCATTGGTAAAAAGCGAAACTAAAATTAATTCTTGAACCTTTCTGTTATTCAACTGAAGATGTTATGTTCGTTATAATTTATCTTACAACTACTCTATATAATCTCTTTTTTATGAAAAAAAATCAGAATCGACGTTAATACAAGCCGCATTGAAAACGCTACGATTATTTATCTATTTTTAAATACCAAGCACAAAGCTTCATTTAACCACTAAACTTGCTTTTTTTCAAACGGCTGTTGAACTAAACCTTCGGTAGCACTTGCTATGATTTTGCACCGTACGAAGGTAATTAAAATTCGAAAACTATGACAACAAAAAAAGGATCCCGATTCCTTGTCTTGTCCTGAAATAGGTTTACACAAAAGTGTAAAAATATGTAAAGATATTCAAAAGAATATTTATCAAAATGGTAACCCGTCAAATTCGACGGGTTTAAAACTTTAATTATCGAATATCTCCACAATCGATAGCGCAGAATTTCATTCTGTGCCCATTCCAATTGGCATTTTTTCTAAATTCTTATTGTCTACTCTCGTTTGTGGGCGCAGTTTGCAAAACTGCGCTCTTCGTTAATGAGAATATTTAGTACATAGTCAAGTAGGCAAAAGTATTTCATCTCAAGCCTCTCACAGAACCGTACTTGAAACTCTCGCTTCATACGGCTCTTATCATACGAATCACATTGCTTTAAAGAGTTGCCAATGATAGAACATTGTTGGGTAGCTAATTCTTATTGTTTTTAGCCACTTATACGCTTTGCCATAACTGCCCTTTATCGACTTATGCTTATTCCTTACCCATTTTGCCAATCTGTTTTCCAAATTTCTGAATAGTCGTTGCAATGACCATAATTTAAAACAGCCATAATACCGAACAATTCCTATGGTTTGTAAACGAAGTTTGTCGGCAATGTCTTGTATGACGATGTTACTTTGTTTGTGAAACTTTAGGTCTTTCCACTTTTGAGTTATCCGTGTTTGGGATTTCTGACTTATCTCGCAATCATAGCCTAAAAACATTCTGCCTTCTTTTGTGGCTTTGGGTCTAGGTTTGAAGGTAAATCCTAAAAAATCAAATTTATTGGAATAATTCTTATGTCTAACTCTATTATAGGCTTGACAATGAACTATTTTGGTCTTTTCTTCGCTCAATCGAAGTTTGCAGACGGCTAATCTGGTTTTAATTGCATTTAACACTTCTAAACTTTGAGCCTCGCTGTAACAATGTACAATTACATCATCGGCATAACGCACAAATCTTAATTGTGGATATTGTTTTTCGAGCCATTTGTCAAGAACATAATGTAAAAACAAATTCGCTAATAATGGACTAATAACACCTCCTTGTGGTGTTTCCTCTCCTTTCTTTTGGACGAGTTCGCCCTTTGAAGTTTGTATCGGACATTCCAACCATCTTTCAATGTACATTTTTACCCACTTTTCTGAAACGTGTTTCTCGACCGCTTTGAGCAATAATTCGTGATTCACTTCGTCAAAAAAGGATTTAATGTCCATATCAATAACCCAAGAATAAAGTCTTACATTTTCTCGTACCTTTTCAAGAGCATTATGTGCACTTTTATTAGGTCGGTAACCGTAAGAATTTTTACTGAAAACAGCTTCTATTCTTGGTTCAAGATAGGCTTTGACTACTTCTTGGGCTATGCGGTCACTGATTGTTGGAATACCTAACTTGCGTTCGCCTCCATCTGATTTGGGTATGATAACCTCCTTGACGGGTTGTGGATGGTAACTGCCAGAACTCATTCTGTTCCAAATTTTGTACAGGTTGTTTAACAGGTTTTCTTGAAATTTTTCCAAGCTTTCCTTGTCAATTCCTGCACTACCTTTGTTTGAATTTACTTTGCGGTACGCTTCCTTGACCATCTTTTTGGTTATCGGAATTTGTTTTGATTCTGTCGTAAATAAATTAGTCATCCTTAATTTTTTTTAAGTTGTTAATCTACCAACAACTGTATGATTGGTGTTCTTCGCTCCATTTCCATTACAGAAACTTCTTCACTACTACAACACCATCCGCCATCCTTTCTAGCATCGATACTATAAGCCTCATAGGTACTTCCCATTTGTGCCGTTCTCTTAATATCTAGCAAGGACTTCCTGAGTTCCGTATAAAAGCCTGAATAAGAGTCATGCCTCCTTTATTGCGTTTGCCTTATAGCCAGTAAGCAAGTTCCCGCTATAATTATCACCTATGCTCGAAAAAATAGGCTTTTGACAAAATGTTCCGATATCACACAACTTCATCGAAGGTTTACTTGCGTTCATCTCTCTTATTCGTACCTGACTAATCTAGTTAGCCTTTTCCTCTTTCCGTTCAACACCAAAACATTACTGTTCCAGCACCGAGAGGCGGTTTGCAACCCTCGCTTGCACAACGATTGCGGAAGACCTACTTCCATCTTTTATACAGCATTGAATAACACTCGCAGTCGTTATTCTTTCACAGCACACTCCGAGCGATCGGGTTTGGTTTTCTTGCATAGAAAAAGTATTGAATTGTAAAAATACAAAAAATCCTCAAATTTAGGTTTGAGGATTTAGGGTTGATAGTTTGTGGGAGCAGAATGCAATTCTACGCTAACGAACGAAAATTTAAAATAAAGAAACTTTACTTTTCGTACATTTCAATAGTCTTCAAAAGTTCAACAGAATACTTAAAAACATCGTCCAAAGTTTCTATTTCATTTTTTGTTTCTTTTTTATTTTCATCAAATAATCCAATAAATTTCTTTCCTCCGTTTAAATACAATCTGCAAATAGCTTTTCGATTATTATCATCCAGAAAAATGGCAAAATACGATTGCGCATCTCTATAGGTTACTCTAGTTGCAGGAATTTTTTGTCGTAAAATAGTTTTTACAATCAAAAATGCTTCAAGTTCTTCTTCTGTTGTATTTATTTTACTGATATCTTCTAGATTTTGCTCTGCTGAAATTTCATTTGAACTTTCAGGTTTGTTTTTTTCATCCTCTTTCGATAAAGCATTTTTCAATCTATCTGTAATTAAATCACTGATGTAATGCTGAATGGATTTTTTGGTTAATTCTGTGAATTGTTCCAAAATTTTAGCAGTTACAACACTTGGATAAACTTGTTTGGCAAAATGTTTTACAAATTCTGGAGTTGGTTCTGTAAGCTCTTTATTTAGCAAATGCTTAAGTTCATTCATAAACTTCATTTCACTAGCTGTATTTACAATGCTTTCTGCATCGAAATTGGCTTTGTGAAATTTTTTCAATTCATCAACTTGATTATCCTTAATTTCGGTAATATTAAATTCTAAAAATGGTTTTTCATCCATTTTATTAGGCATGACTAAATCAGAATAGAATCGATATACAATTCCATTTGTCAACAATCCGAATTTTGCTTTTGAAACATGAAAATACCTTAAAAGTTGACCGTCGTGAACATTCAAATTTTGTCTCCAATCTTTACATTCAACTAAAATTGTTGGATTCCCATCTTTAAAAATCGCATAATCAATTTTCTCTCCTTTTTTAATTCCAATGTCTGCAACAAATTCAGGAACAACTTCTAATGGGTTAAAAACATCGTAACCTAAACTTTGTAAAAAAGGCATTATGAATGCGTTTTTAGTAGCTTCTTCGGTTTGAATATTGTCTTTGTGTTTTGTTCGATCAGCAATTAATTTAAGTTGGTCTTTTAAATCCATAATTTATTTTTTAGTTTATTGTTTTACGTTTTACGTTTTTTTTAATCTTCTGTCAAATCTATCAATGAATAAAGACATTTCTTTACGGCTTTCCACATTTGGGCAATTTTTTTTCATCAGTTATCATTTATGATAACCATATTAAGCAAATATAAAACAAATTTTGACTTATCGTAAATGATAATTAAAGTTTGGAAGAATCTATACAAATACAAGTTGGCAAACGCATTCAGAAGATTCGTGATGAGAAAAACGTATCTCAACAGGATTTGGCTGCCAAATGTAATTTTGAGAAAAGTAATATGTCTAGATTAGAAGCAGGTAAAGCAAATGCAACTCTTTCTACCTTGGAAATAGTGTCAAAAGCTTTGGAGATAAACATAATCGAATTATTCAAGTTTAATGATTAATACTATTTTGAAAATTAAATTTCAACATAACCAGAATGAGTAGGTGGGAAGTGGTTATGAAAACCAATCGTTTTGCTCCTAAAAAAAAAACACCAATCTCTTGACTGGTGTTTGTTGTTATTCGTCATTGCGAGCGATAGCGCGGCAATCTCATTCGTTGCTCTCGTTATGAGATTGCTTCGTTCCTCGCAATGACTATTGCTTTACCAACTCACTCTGATTCCTAAACACCAATTTTCCATCAAAAGAATCCAACAAAATAATGCTGTCGGTAGTAATGGTTCCTGCCAGAATCTCTTTAGACAATTCATTGAGAACCTCTCTTTGTATTACTCTTTTTACAGGTCTGGCTCCAAATTGTGGATCATAACCTTTCTCAGATAAATAAGTAATAGCTTCCGGAGTGGCGTCCATCGTGATGCCTTGCAGTGCCAGCATTTTAGTTACTGATTTTAGTTGTAAGCCTACGATTTGAGCAATATTGGCATTGGTTAGAGGGGTAAACATTACAATTTCGTCAATACGATTGATAAATTCGGGACGAACGGTTTGTTTCAATAAGCCCAAGACTTCTACTTTGGCAGCTTCGGTAGCAGCTTCGATACTTCCTTTCAAATTATCGAATTTATCCTGAATGATCTGGCTTCCCATATTCGAAGTCATGATGATAATCGTGTTTTTAAAATCAGCCAATCGTCCTTTGTTGTCGGTCAAACGTCCTTCGTCCAAGACTTGCAACAAGATGTTGAACGTATCGGGATGTGCTTTTTCGATTTCATCCAATAAAATTACTGAATAGGGTTTTCTTCTCACAGCTTCGGTTAATTGTCCGCCTTCGTCATAGCCCACATATCCCGGAGGCGCACCTACCAAACGGCTCACGCTGTGGCGTTCTTGGTATTCGCTCATATCGATTCGGGTCATCGCGTTTTCATCGTCGAATAAATATTCCGCCAAGGCTTTGGCCAATTCAGTTTTTCCAACTCCAGTTGTACCCAAGAAAAGGAAAGTTCCCACGGGTTTTTTCATATCCTGTAAT
>JANMZS010000221.1:0-30877 GCA_031383535.1 Flavobacterium sp. | reverse complement strand
AAATGATAAGGTTTTTGAAGATAATAATATAAGAATAGCCGTTGAAAAAAAATCATTTTCATTAATTACCTTGTCAAAAGTCAAATCATAAGACAACCCAGAACAACCACCAGATTTTACGCCTACTCTAACGTAATCTTTGGCAGCGTCAAAACCATCATCTTTCATCATGTCGACAATTTTTTTACTTGCTGATTCCGAAACTTGTATCATATTATATTGATTTTGTCTAAATAAAAGACAAAGATAGTGCATTATAACGTTTTTCCATAATTCATAACATTTTTATAACTAATTTGAAAATAGATATTGGTCTATTTCTTGAAAAATATAAAATTTTTAAAAATTTTCTTATATTAGCGAACTAATTTTTAAAAACAAAAACATGGAAATAATCGATAGCTCATCGTCTAAAACAAAAAATTATAAATTAGATTTTCTAGGAAAAGGAGGCGATTTTTTTGGAATACTCATAATTAACTGGTTGTTAACAATTGTAACACTTGGTTTTTATTATCCTTGGGCAAAAGCTAAAAGATTAGAGTATTTGTACAATGCAACAACACTTAATGAAAATTCTTTTGAATTTCATGGTACAGGAAAGGAAATGTTCAAAGGCTTTATAAAAGCTATCGCTATTTTTGGTGTTTTGTATGCAATTTTGATAGGTTTTACATTAGTATTAAAAATGCCTATAGTTGGTGTTGTCGTTTTTTATTTAGCTTTTTTAGCGATACTTCCAATAGCTATTCATGGATCCTACAAGTATAGAATGTCTCGAAGTTCATGGCGAGGAATACGTTTTGGATATAGAGGTGACAGAAATGAATTGATTCAAAATTTTTTAAAATGGATTGGTTTAACTATCATAACATTCGGAATTTATGGCGCTTGGTTAGCTATAAACCTGAGAAATTATCTTATTGGTAATATAAAATTTGGAGATATAAAATTTAAATATAATGGTGATGGTGGTGATTATTTTATACTTAATCTAAAAGGGTATTTCTTATCTATTATTACGCTTGGAATTTATATTTTCTGGTGGCAAAAAGATCTTTTTGAATATTATATTAATAACATTAGCTTGAACAAGGAAGGGGATAAAATAGAATTAGAATCAACGGTAACAGGAGGGGGATTGTTTAAACTTACTATTGTAAATCTTTTAATGATAATCTTTACTCTTGGACTTGGAGCTGCTTGGGTAGAGATTAGAACTGCCAAGTACCTAATTTCAAATATTTATCTTAAAGGGACAATTGATTTAGATTCGATTAGTCAAACCGAAGAAAATTATAAAGACGCTACTGGTGACGACATACAGGATATGTTAGATATGAATTTTGTATAAAAATTTATGCTAGAAAAAACAAATGCAATTTATTTTGATGGGGAGTCTTCAACTCCGCATCAAGTAGAATTATTTTTTGATAAAGAAAAAAACATTCTTCATTTCGAATATCCAGATGGAGAAAAAAAAATATGGTCTTTTGTAGAAGTTGATTTTAATCACAAATTTGATTCTATAATCGCTAGGTTAAAAGCGAACGAAGCAGAAAGCTTAAAAATAAATGACCCTGTTTTTATATTAAAATTATCAAAGAGTCTACAAGAAACAGGAAATAGTAGTCAATACCAAAAATTTCTCAATCTTGGTTTTAAAGCACATTCTTCCATTGCAGTTGCATTATTGCTTTTAGTTGTTTTATGTTATTTTTACGTAATTCCATGGGTTGGCGAAAAATCGGTAGCATTAATACCTGAAACTTATGATACTGAATTAGGGAATTTAGCTTTCGAGCAAAGTTTTTTGATTACTACTATTGACACTGTTAAAACCGAAAAACTAAATTTATTTGCCAAAGAATTAAAACTAAAAAACACTAAAAAGCTGCGCTTTATTGTTGCCAATTCTGAAATTGTAAATGCCTATGCATTACCCAATGGAACCGTGGTAGTGTATACCGGAATCTTGGATGAAATGAAGGGATATGAAGAACTCGTTGGACTTATAGGTCATGAAGTGTCACACATTAACAACAGAGATTCTATGAAAATGTTATGTCGGAACTTATCGGGTTTTATATTCATATCAACCGTTTTGGGCGATGCCAATGGGGTAATTGCAACTCTTGGGGATAATGCAAATACCTTGCAATCGCTTTCTTTTTCTAGAGAATTTGAGCAACAAGCAGATTTAGACGGCCTTGAAATTATAGCAGATAATCAGGTTAATCCTAGAGGGATGTCAAATTTATTTAAACGATTACAGCAGGATTCATTTGATTTTTCTATTCCTGAATTTTTGAGTTCTCATCCTGTTACTAATGAGAGGATAGATTACATTAATTCCATGATTAAATCAAAATCATTTATAATTAAAGATAATCCACGATTAAAAGAGCTATTTGAACAAATTAAGAAATAAAGCTGTATTTTTATTTCATTATATTATTGAAATTCATGAAACTCTACTCCATAGAAACTGGCAATTTTAAACTCGACGGTGGCGGAATGTTTGGCGTAGTGCCCAAAACCATTTGGAACAAAACTAATCCTGCCGACGAAAACAACCGAATTGACATCGCAGCAAGGTGTCTTTTAATTGAAGATGACAATCGGCTCATTCTCATTGATACCGGAATGGGAAACAAACAATCGGAGAAATTTTTTGGCTATTATTCGCTTTGGGGAACACATTCTTTAGACAAATCGTTAGCAAAGTACGGGTTTCATCGCGATGATATTACCGATGTTTTTTTGACACATCTTCATTTTGACCATTGTGGAGGCTGTGTGCAATGGAACAAATCAAAAACAGGTTACGAATTGGCGTTTAAAAATGCTACCTATTGGACTAATGAAAATCATTGGGAATGGGCAACAAAACCCAATCTTCGTGAAAAAGCATCTTTCCTTTCTGAAAATATTTTGCCCCTACAAGAAAGTGGACAACTTCATTTTATTGAAAATCCTGAAACCGATTTTACTAAAAAATCGGAACTCGGTTTTGGAATTTTTTTTGTTGACGGTCATACCGAAAAAATGATGATTCCACACCTTCAATACCAAGACAAAACCATCTGTTTTATGGCAGATTTGATTCCGACTGTGGGACATTTGCCTTTGCCTTATGTAATGGGTTACGATACAAGACCTTTGTTGACCATGCCCGAAAAATCAAAATTTCTAGAGGCTGCTGCCGAAAATAAGTACTATTTGTTTATGGAACACGATGCGCACAACGAAATTATTACAGTCGAAAAAACCGAAAAAGGAGTTCGACTCAAAGAGGTTTTTAGTTCTGACGAAATCTTAAAATAGCGTTAATCTTGTTTTAGTTTATAACATTATCAATACTTTTAGACTCATTTTTTAAAATTCAAATAAACAATCTATGAATACTTTCAAAATCACATTAATTTCAGCTGTTTCTATAGTTGCTTTGGCAGGATGCGGAGCAACAAAAAAAGTATATGATATTTCAGCAATAGCGGTAAAAGCATCTTCAAACGTGACCAAAAAAACACCTTTGAAAGAAGAAAGTTTAAAACGATGGAGTCATTTAGATATTGTAAAAGATACTGTTCCCGGAATGAGTGTTGACAAGGCTTATGCCGAATTATTAAAAGACAAAACAGGGGTAAAAGTAATTGTAGGGGTTGTAGATTCGGGAGTGGATATTGAACACGAAGATTTAAAAACTGCCATTTGGACCAACAAGAAAGAGATTCCAAACAACGGCATTGATGATGACAAAAATGGCTATATCGATGATATTCATGGCTGGAACTTTTTGGGCGATATTGTCAAAGAAAATTTAGAATACGAAAGAATACTTGCTAAAAGCGTAGTTGTTGATGAAAATACCCTCAAAGAAGCACAAAAAACTTATGATGATAAAGTAAAAGAAGCGCAGCAAGACAAAACCCAATTAGAAAATATGTTAGCTGGTTTGGCAAAAGCTGATGCAATCTTGACTAAACAATTAGGAAAATCTAGTTATACTACTGAAGAAGTTAGTGCTATTGAATCACTTGATAGTGATGTGAATCAAAGTAAGAAAATCATGAAGAGAATGCTCTCTTTTGGGTTGAGTATTCCTGATTTGAAAGCAGAAATTCAAAAAGAACTTGACGGTAGCAATACTCTTCTTAAAGGCAATAACTTGACAACTGATTACAGAAAAGTTCTAGGCGATAATCCTAATAATTTTAAAGATAATAAATACGGAAACAACAATGTTATGGGTCCTGACAAAGAAAAAGCACTCCACGGAACCCATGTTGCAGGAATTATTGCCCAAACTAGATACAATAATCATGGGGGCGATGGTGTTGCCAATAATGTAGAAATAATGCCAGTTCGTGCAGTGCCAGACGGTGATGAATATGATAAAGATGTTGCCCTTGCGATTCGGTATGCCGTAGATAATGGGGCAAAAATTATCAATGCTAGTTTTGGAAAATACTTTTCGCCTCACAAGCAATGGGTGTATGATGCCATAAAATATGCTGCCAAGAAAGATGTTTTAATAGTTCACTCGGCTGGAAATGAGTCCAAGGATAATGATAAAGAAATTAATTATCCTAACGATCATGATGGAAAGGAAAAAGAGTTTGCCGATAATTTAGTAACTATTGGGGCGCTTAATTTTGAATTGGGAGATAAAGTTGTTGCTAATTTCTCTAACTACGGAACAATGAACGTAGATGTTTATGCTCCTGGAGTTCAAATTTATGCAACAACACCAAACAATACTTATAAATATTTGCAAGGCACCTCAATGGCATCGCCCAACGTAGCTGGTGTAGCCGCCTTAATTCGATCGTATTATCCAAAATTAAAGGCATCGCAAGTAAAACATATTTTGATGGATTCGGGAGTTTCTATTTCAAGCAATGTCATGGTGGGTGAAGAAACCAAAGAGAATCGTTCTTTTTCTTCTTTATCCAAATCGGGCAAAATAGTAAATGCTTATAATGCTTTGCTGTTGGCAGAGAAAATGACTAAAAAATAAACTCCATTTTAAAGGAAGGGCTAATGTTCTTCCTTTTTTTATTTCAATTATCATGAAAAAAATCTTTCTATTCTCCATTGTTTTTCTAAGTTTAGAAAACGCTTTTGCCCAAAGTAATTCCTATTGGCAACAACATGTCGATTATAAAATGGATGTGGTTATGGATGTAAAAAATTACCAATATCACGGCAAACAAGAATTAATGTATACCAATAATTCTCAAGATACCTTAAAGCGCGTTTTTTATCATTTGTATTTCAATGCCTTTCAGCCCGGAAGCGAAATGGATATGCGATTACAAAATATTACTGACCCTGATGCCAGAATGGTCAATAAAATAAAAGTAGCTGGAAAAGAAGTCAAAGAAAGTCGGATTTCGAAATTGAAACCCAATGAAATTGGTTTTTTAAAAATTTCGAATTTCAAACAAGATGGTGTTGATGCTATCGCCAAAGAGGTAGGAACTATTCTCGAAGTCACTTTGGCAAAACCATTACTCCCCAATTCTAAAACCACATTGACTTTAGATTTTGACGGACAAGTACCCGTTCATATCCGTAGAGCAGGGAGAAATAATAGTGAAGGTGTCGAATTTTCGATGGCACAATGGTATCCAAAAATAGCCGAATTCGATTTTGAAGGCTGGCATGCCGATCCCTATATTGCCCGTGAATTTCACGGCGTTTGGGGCAATTTTGATGTTAATATTACCATCGACGCAGCATACGTTTTAGGTGGAAGTGGCTATTTGCAAAACCCAAATGAAATTGGACATGGCTATCAAAACGCTGGAGTTATAGTAAAATATCCTAAAAATGTAAAAACCTTAACTTGGCATTTTGTTGCGCCAAATGTGCACGATTTTACCTTTGCGGCTGATAAAAATTACATCCACGATGTGGTACAAACTGATTTTGGAACAACCCTCCATTTCTTATATAAAAACAACCCAAAAATAATTGACAATTGGAAAAAAGTGCAATCAGAAACCATTCGCTTGATGCAGTTTTATAACCAAACAGTTGGCAAATATCCCTACAATCAATATTCCGTAATTCAGGGTGGCGATGGCGGCATGGAATATGCCATGTGTACCTTAATTCTAGGCGAAGGTACTTATGATGGTTTAATTGGAGTCATTGCTCACGAAATGGCTCATTCCTGGTTTCAACACGTTTTGGCAACAAACGAAAGCAAACACTCATGGATGGACGAGGGATTCACCTCATTTTTGGAAGATTTAGGACTTAACGAAATCGCCGAAAAGAAATTGGAAAATCCCCACGAAGGTTCCTACGATGGCTATTATTATTTGGTAAAAACAGGCAAAGAACAACCACAAACTACACATTCAGATCGGTATGATTTTAATCAAACCTATAGCATTTCGTCTTACAGCAAAGGCGATGTTTTCTTGGCACAATTGGGGTATCTTATCGGAAAAGACAATCTGATGAAAACCCTAAAAAAATACTTTACTGATTTTAAATTTAAACACCCAACACCCAACGACTTTAAGAGAACTGCCGAACGAGTTTCGGGAGCCAACTTGGATTGGTATTTAACCGATTGGACGCAAACCATAAACACAATAGATTATGGAATTAAGGAAGTTAAAGAAGCCAGAAATTCTTCTAAAATTACTCTAGAAAGAATTGGCAGAATACCAATGCCTATTGATATTTTGGTTGAATATACTGATGGTTCAAAAGAGAGTTTTTATATTCCACTGCGTATGATGAGTTTCGAAAAAGAAAACCCAAACCCCGCAATAAAAAGAACTATTTTAGGAGATTGGGCTTGGGCAAATCCCGTTTATGATTTTGTGATTTCAAGAAATAAAACAGATATCAAAAAAATCAGTATTGACCGGAGCGGGTTAATGGCCGATGTGAAAAGAGAAAATAATATTTTTGAGGTAAAATAAGTGTCAATCCGCGTTTATTTAAAGTCCAATAAAGAATCCTAATTTATTGAACTAAATATTTTAGACAATAGGTATTAACTTTGTAACTTTGCACCGCAATCCAATCAAAGATGAAACTTAAGTTTACGGCTATTTTATTTATTTGTTTTTTTATACAATCCTGCAGAAACGACAGCGAAAAACAACTTGTTGATACTGAAAAAGGTCTCCAAAAAAACGAATTGATTGTTTCTAATATCAGTAAAAGTTGGGCGTTTAACTCATCCCCATCAAACGGAGCTTCTCAAACAAACGCTGTTCAGTGGACCGAGTGGCGTTTATTTTTAAACGAATTAAATCAAAAACCTAAAGAGTCTATTCGTGCTTTTCAAAATAAAGCTTCGGAACTCTCAAAAAAGGGAATGGCTTTAAATGAAAATATTCCACCTGAATTAGACAAACCACAAATAAAAGCTAGAATAGCTACTTTAATTACGAAAGTACGGTTATTAGATTTATTCATTCATTTAAAAAACATTCCAGAACCTAAAATACTTGTATTGATAACGCAAATCAATGAAGAACTCCTTTCGTTGCAAAACCAAATGGATAAAATTGTTCAAAAAAGCAAAATTCCCCTAGAAGAAGGCGAGTCGGATTTATTAAAAATGCTCGACACCGCAAGAGCCATTCCAAATGTGAAACCAGATCCAAATTTGCCACGAGTTGAGTAAAACAATTTTATATAACACTTACGATAACTCGCCAAAAACCAAGCAAATTGTCGATAGTTTGCAACAGTCCGAACAAAAAATCCAACTTAACGGATTAATAGGTTCGTCGCTTTCGTTTGTGGTGCAATCGCTTTTTAAAAAAACCGAAAAACCATTTTTACTTATCCTAAACGATAAAGAAGAAGCGGCTTATTATTTGAACGATTTGGAGCAAATGATTGGCGAAGAGGATGTGCTTTTTTATCCTGGTTCCTATCGTCGACCGTACCAGATTGAAGATACCGATAATGCTAATGTTTTGCTTCGAGCCGAAGTTTTAAATCGCATTAATTCCCGAAAAAAACCTGCCGTAATAGTTAGTTATCCCGAAGCACTTTTCGAGAAAGTGGTTACCCGAAAAGAACTGGATAAAAACACTTTGAAAGTAGCTGTTGGCGATAAAATATCCATCGACTTCATCAACGAAGTTTTGTTCGAATACGAATTCAAACGGGTTGATTTTATTACCGAACCCGGTGAATTTTCCGTTCGTGGAGGAATTGTAGACGTCTTTTCTTTTTCGAATGACAATCCGTATCGAATTGAGTTTTTTGGTAACGAGGTAGATAGTATAAGAAGCTTTGATGTAGAAACCCAATTGTCTATCGAAAAACAGAAAAAAATCACGATTATTCCCAATGTCGAAAATAAATTCTTTCAGGAAAACCGCGAGAGTTTTTTAGAATATATCAACAATCAGACAATTATTTTTATTCAAGATACCGATTTACTTTTTTCGAAATTGGATAAACTTTTTGCGAAAGCCACAGAAATTTTCGAAAATCTGAACTCGACTGTAAATCATATTGAGCCGAGTCAATTGTTCTTGAACCAAACCGAATTCATCAAGAAAAGTCTTAATTTTTCGATTATCGAATTGGCATCTAAGCCCATTTACAAAACGAAAAAAACATTCGATTTTTACATCAAACCGCAGCCGTCTTTCAACAAACAGTTTGATTTGTTGTTGAATAATTTGAATGACAACCATTTTAACGGCTACAAAAATTATTTGTTTTGTTCCAATGACGCCCAAGCCAAAAGGTTTCACGATATTTTTCAGACTTTGGACGAAGCCAATCACGAAAACATTCGTAAGCAATACCACACGATTGTTTTACCTATTTATCAAGGATTTATCGACGAAGAAAACCAAATTGCCTGTTACACTGATCATCAAATTTTTGAACGGTATCATAAATTCAGCATCAAAAGCAATGTATCGAAGAAGCAAAATATCACTTTAAAAGAATTGACGACTTTGTCCGTTGGCGATTATGTGACGCATATCGATCACGGAATTGGGAAATTTGGCGGTTTGCAAAAAATACAAGTCGAAGGCAAAACTCAAGAAGCGATTAAACTCGTTTATGCCGATAATGATATTGTTTATGTGAGCATTCATTCACTTTACAAGATTTCGAAATACACCGGAAAAGACGGAACTCCGCCCAAAATTTATAAATTAGGATCTAACGCTTGGAAGATTCTAAAACAAAAAACCAAGGCGCGGGTCAAGCATATTGCGTTCAATTTGATTCAATTGTATGCCAAACGCCGATTAGAAAAAGGATTCCAGTTTGCACCCGATAGTTATTTACAAAATGAATTAGAAAGTTCCTTTATCTACGAAGATACGCCAGACCAAACCAAATCGACCGCCGAAGTCAAAGCCGATATGGAAAGCGACCGACCGATGGATCGATTGGTTTGTGGCGATGTAGGTTTCGGTAAAACCGAAGTGGCGATTCGTGCCGCTTTTAAAGCAGTGGATAACTCCAAGCAAGTGGCGGTTTTGGTTCCTACTACTATTTTGGCTTACCAACATTATAGAACTTTTACCGAAAGGTTGAAAGAAATGCCAGTTTCTGTGGGGTATTTGAACCGTTTTAGAACTGCCAAACAAAAAGCGGAAACACTAAAACAATTAGCCGAAGGCAAACTCGATATTGTCATTGGAACGCATCAATTGGTCAATAAAAATGTAGTTTTCAAAGACTTGGGATTATTAATTGTGGACGAGGAGCAAAAATTTGGTGTCAATGTAAAAGACAAACTAAAAACCATCGCTGCCAATGTCGATACGTTGACCTTAACAGCAACGCCAATTCCGAGAACTTTGCAGTTTTCGTTGATGGCGGCACGGGATTTATCGGTGATTACAACGCCTCCGCCCAATCGGTATCCCATTGAAACCAACGTAGTGGGTTTTAGCGAAGAGCTCATTCGGGATGCGATTTCGTATGAAATTCAGCGCAACGGACAGGTTTTCTTTGTCAATAATCGAATTGAAAATATCAAAGAAATTGCTGGAATGATTCAGCGGTTGGTTCCGGATGCCCGAGTAGGAATTGGTCACGGTCAGATGGATGGTAGTAAACTCGAGGAATTGATGTTGGCTTTTATGAATGGTGAATTCGATGTTTTGGTGGCAACCACCATCATCGAAAGTGGATTGGACGTTCCGAATGCGAATACCATTTTCATCAATAATGCCAATAATTTTGGGTTGTCTGATTTGCACCAAATGCGTGGTCGAGTGGGACGAAGCAACAAGAAAGCCTTTTGTTATTTTATTTGTCCACCTTATTCGGCGATGACCGATGATGCACGAAAACGAATTCAGGCATTGGAACAATTCTCAGAATTGGGAAGCGGTTTCAATATTGCCATGAAGGATTTGGAAATTCGTGGTGCTGGAGATTTATTGGGAGGTGAGCAAAGTGGTTTCATCAACGAAATAGGTTTTGACACCTATCAAAAAATTATGAATGAAGCCATCGATGAATTGAAGGAAAACGAGTTCAAGGATTTATATGAAAACGAAGACACAGGAATTGAAAAAGAATACGTGAAAGACTTGCAAATCGACACCGATTTCGAATTATTATTTTCGGATGAATACATCAATAACATTTCGGAACGATTGAGTTTGTACAACGAATTGGGTGCTATAAAAAACGAGGAAGAATTAGTTGTTTTCCAAAACAAATTAATTGACCGTTTTGGTCCAATGCCGCCACGCGCTCTAGCATTAATGAATAGTATCCGCATCAAATGGGTTGCAACCCGAGTGGGAATTGAAAAACTGATAATGAAAAAAAGCAAGATGATTGGTTATTTTGTTGCCGACCAACAATCAGATTTTTATACTAGCAAACGCTTTCATCAAGTGATTCAGTTTGTGCAAAAAAACAGTAGCATTTGTGTCATGAAAGAAAAGCAAACTCCAGCTGGTTTGCGTCTTTTACTGACTTTTGACAATGTGAAAACTACTCGAAGAGCTTTAGAATTGATGGAGATGTTGGGGAAAGATTAAAAAATATGTTTTTGGACTGAAGGTTTGTAAACTTTATTTTATAAATTAGCTCTACTATAATACGTTTTCAATATAATTGGTAGTAATACTGGGATTGAGAAAAAACAATATACCTTTGTAGAAAAAAGAATAATGCCTTATAAAAGTACATATAATCGAAACCAATTAAGAGATTATTCTTCTTTATTTTCTAGAAGTGTTGCCGAACTTTGGATGAAATCGAACTTTGATTCAATCGATTATAAAATTGAACGTTATGATATAAAATGGCAATATTCAGAGAATGCTACTTATTTAGATTACCTTAAATACGTTTATCAAATTCTTGAAAAAAATTACCAAAACGAATATGTTTTTAAGAATTCATTTTTGAATGAATGGTTAATCAGTGAAATTGGACATAATAACACCAAAGTTTTTAATGAATTTAGAGTAGGTAATGCTGTCGCGGATTTAGTTATGTTTAACGGAATATCAAAAGTATTTGAAATAAAAACAGAATTTGATTCCACCAAGCGTTTAAATTTACAAATCGAGAATTATAGCAAAGCATTTAATCAAGTTTTTTTAATAGTTCCTGAAAGTAAATTATCAGTTTATTCAAAATTTGATAAAAGTATTGGATTAATATCTTTTAACAACAATGAAAAATCTGAAAGATTTACTCTTCAAAGAGATGCGATTACAAATGATGAAGTTGATGCTGAAACCATAATGAAAGTTCTTCATACGAATGAATATAAATCGATTGTAAAATCTTTTTATGGAGAATTACCAACTATGACTAGTTTTAATCAATATAATATCTGTAATGAGCTTATAAAGAAAATTCCAAATAGTAAATTAAATAAAAAATTCATTGAAATAATGAAAAGTAGGTATTTGGAAAATGCTTTATCCAATCGTTATTATAAAGAATTTAATCAAATAAGTTTAGCACTTAAGTTAAATAAGAAAGACAGGGACATTATGATAAGTAATCTAAAATCACCAATAAAATCTTAAACTATGTATTATCCATTTTTAAGAGCGAGGCAGTTTGAACTTATCAGTTTACGTGAATTAGCCATCGAAGGTGCAACACAAGGTTTTATAATTCCCATCCTCGAACCTGTAAAATTAACATTTAATAATTTAAATCTTGCTTACAATGTTTTTTTAGAACGCAATCAAAATGTGTATTTAATAGTAAATCCATCTGTTGGCGAATTGATAGGTGATAACAACCATTATTTAGATTACTTGAATGAGTTGAACAATGAAATAGTTTATCCTGCATTTCATTATAGAAATAATAACAGAAGCAACTTTGAATATATTACTGAAAGTATAAATAAATATGGGCTAAATCAATGCATGCTCATTTGCAAAAACGACATCAGTGAAAACGATGAAGAATTTAGAACATTAGCACAATTAGCACAAATAACAGTTATAAATATTGAGGATCCATCTAGAAATAGAGCATTACATAGATTTGTTCAAGGTCTCGGAAAAACTTATATACGATTAGATGATTTATTTGAAAAGCAAGCTCGAAATAGTGATTTTTTAAGTATAGAGGAACATCGATTCTCAGAAGAGCATATTTATTATAGTCAAGAAAATTTTACAGGATTTTCAGATTATACAGTGTTATCTAGTGAATATAGTGATGGAGGTAGTACTCCTCGTGCAGTAGTTATTCATCTAACTTATGTAAATCATCAAAATCAGATAATGATTAGGCATTTTACATCTGAGACAAATGATTCCATTGCAAATATTCAGGGAAAATTTGCAGAGGCAGCTCAAAAAGCTGTGAGCTATTGTAGATTAAATCATCTTTTAAATTCTGCAATATTAGAATTAGAAAGTTATTATGATGAGCAACACTATCCTGGATTAGGAACGGTAAAAAAAATATCAATAAAAAACCATTTATTGATAGTATCCCATTATTTAAGAAACAGGTAATTAATATGGAAGTTTGTCCAAATTGTTTTGCTGATAAAGAACTTAAAGCTTATACCTCATCATCTACAAACTTAGGTTTATGCAAAATTTGTAATTCTACAAATGTTCCATTATTGGTAATTGATGAACTGCTAGATTTTTTTCAAGAACTTATGGATAATTTTCAAACTTCTTCAGACGGAGAGCCTTTGAAATCAAAAATCCAAAGTAACTGGAGTTTTTTTTCAACCCATAATGTTGGTTCAATAATTCTAAATGAAGTATTACCTAGAGTTACAACGGGTATTCAAAATTCCGAAGATTTAGTTAACTATACTGAAGATATAATTGAAAATTTTTCATATTGGGGAAAATTCAAAGAACAATTAAAATGGTCAAACAGATTTATTTCTGACATTGGATATTTAAGAGAATTAGGGTGGGACGGTTTTTTTGATACTCAATTTGAACTTTTTCCTTCTGTTGAATTATTTAGAGCAAGAGTACATCATAAAAGTAGTATGGAAGCTTATAAAAATGAAGAAATGATGTGTCCTCCTTTTAATTTAGCTGGAGGTGGAAGAGCAAATCCACTTGGAATTCCTTATTTATATTTAAGCGACAATCCTGAAACAGTATTGTATGAAGTTAGGGCATCATTTTTAGATGAATTAAGTATTGGAGTTTTTCAATTAAAAGAAAAGTTTAAATCTGTAAAAATTGTCGATTTTACTGAAGACACTTCATTATTTCAGGAAAATGTAAATCGAACTATAAAGGCGAAACTTTTAAGAGACAAGATTAGTAGGGATTTATCAAAACCGATGAGAAGATACGATAGCGAAATAGAGTATATACCGACTCAATTCATTTGTGAGTTTATCAGAATTTATACAGGTGCTAGTGGGATTCGTTTTAGCAGTTCTTTACATCCAACAGGAAAAAACATTGTTATGTTTAACCAAGAATTAATGGAGTGTAAGCAAGTCTTTTTGAAAAAAATTAATAGTATGAATTTAAAGGCAATTGAACTTTAATTCAAAGAGTTATAGCTATGGATGTAAAACTTGAAATCATTTTAAAAACCAGCAAAAAAAATTGGTTTACTGATTTGAATTCAGAAGAAAAACAGGAAATAGAAACCGGTTTAAAACAAGCAAAAAACGATGAATTTATAAATCACGAAACCGTAATAAATAAATTTGCCAAATGGCATTAGAAACTAATTCCTAATTCTTCAAATCCTTTATCACTTTAAAAGCTACATCCACTTCGTTTTCACTTACCAAAATGGTAAATTCGTTTGAAGTTGAAATTACTTCGTTGATGATGATTCCTTCCCAAGCCAAACGTTGGAAAATGAAATAATAAATTCCTGGAACCGTAATGTTTTCTCTGGGTAATTTTACCGTAATCGACGCTAGGTTTTCTAATTTTTGAATCAATCTTTCATTGGCAAAATGTTTGTCAACAAGGTGATTGACACTGTTGCTGACCACAATATTAGTTTCATTTACGCCACGAGATGAGGTGTAAAATATATCTGAAAAAGCATTGATATCAGTAATCAAATCGGCTTGTTTATTTAAAACTGTATCCGAAGCCGCAAAAGTATAATCTGTCAAAGCAGACCGAACGGTGATTTCGCCAATATTTTTTATAACTTTATTTATTTTGTGATTGAGTCTAAAGTCTAATTCTTCTGTAAGTCTTTTTAGAGCCATTACAACAGCTCCTTGTTTTACTTCTTTGCCAAATTCATTCTCTAATTCGACCATGATATTTCTAGATAATGAAGTCAAATTAATGATTCCTAACGACAATGCGTTTAACAAAAAAGGTTTTGTTTTGATGTAGTTTTCTACAATTGAAGAAACAGTTTTCATGTTTTGTGTAATTTATTTTAGATGAAATCCTCTGTTTATAGTTGTTTAATAAACATTGAAAGTTTGAAATAATTTTGACAAAAATAAATAAAAAAACAATTTGTTACAAATATAACAAGATGTTTTTTTGTTAAAAATGATAAAAAGCATCTTTAAGGTGTTCTATTTCAAATGATTTGTCAGTTTTGTAAATCGCAATAATATCAAAACGCACTTCTGTGTCTAAGTTATTCGAAACTACATATTCGTTTACGGCTTTGACTAAAAGTTGGATTTTCTTGGGTTTTACAAAATCTTGTGGCAATCCAAAATCTAAGGATGATCTTGTTTTGACTTCAATAATGGCAAGGGTATTTTCTGTTTTGGCAATAATATCGATTTCTGCTTTCTGGAAAGTCCAATTGGTTTCTAGAATTTCATAGCCATCCTTCTGCAAAAACTCAATGGCTAATTGTTCGCCTAGTTTTCCTAATTCGTTGTGTTGAGCCATTTTTGAAAGTTAGAAGTTAGAGGTTAGAAGTGGGAAGTCATGTGTTATTCAAAAGTTATTTTTGAACTTGTTGTATTCAATTCTAAAGAAACTTGTTTCCCAAAAATCAAGGCGTTATTATCGTGAATATGCCCTGCAGGAAAATTATACAGAATAGGGAATGTATATCCTTTGGTAATATCCACAATAATTTGGTTGGCATTTTTTCCCCAAGGAATATCATTATCCTTCATTTTTGTCATACTGCCAACTATTAACCCATTAAGATTATCAAAGCAACCACAGCGTTTCAAACTCATTAACATTCGGTCAATATGGTATAAATATTCGTCTAAATCTTCGAGGAAAAGTATTTTTCCTTTACAATCAATTTGTGCATTAGAACCCATAAGGCTGTACAAAATAGATAAATTACCGCCTACGATTTCACCCTTTACACTTCCTAAACGATTGTCAGGATCACAGCTCAATTCGTAGTTTAGACTTTCGCCAAAAAGAGATTTTCGTAAACTTTCGATGGCGCTTGGAGTTGCTTTTGCAACGGTGACCGGCATAACAGCGTGAATAGAAGCTATATTAAGTTTGTTTACATAGCTGTGAATTACCGTTACATCGCTGAAACCCACAATCCATTTTGGGTTTTCTTTGAATTTTGAAAAATCAATTAAATCAATAATTCGAACTGTGCCATACCCTCCGCGAACACACCATATTGCTTTGATATTTGGATTGTCAAGTTGTGCTTGAAAATCAGCCACGCGTTGTTCATCGGTACCTGCCAATTGATTATTATCCAGCCCAATTGATTTACCTATGACTACTTCCAATCCCCAACTATGCAATAAATCTATGGCAGGTTTTAGATTGTCATCAATGTTTTTTCGGGCGGTTGCCACTATGGCAATTGTATCTCCTTTTTGTAAACTAGCGGGTATTTTCATGGGTGGTTGAGCTTGACTATTTGAAAATTGTAAGGCAAAAATAAGCAATAAAAATCTACAAAGAATACCTTTTTGGATGCTGGAAAGGAATCGTAAACTGTTCATCTTTTAAAAGTATTTCGTTCTATTGATTAGAAAAACAAATATAGAGTAACTAGGCTATTTTTTTGAATTTTGACAATTGAATTATTTTACAACAATATCGTCCAATTGTATCGTGGTAGTAATTCCTGTTGTTCCATCATATTCAAAAATGAAATAACCATTTCCTGTTAAAGAAGTAGGAATTGCATAGACGCCACTATTGATAAACTCTGATCCAAAACTATCTGTGTTCCCATTAGAAATTTTAAATTTATTTGTAATATCTATTAATGTTGCTTGTTCAACACTGCCACCAGGAATATAATTTGTAGAGTAATACACCCTTAAAGGATTTCTGTCATTGTAGCCGTCTTTTGATTTAAATAAAAATTGATTAGCTGCCGTAAAATCTACAGGCACAATAAAATAAGTTTTTGAGCATCCCGCATTATAAGCCGACATTTGAAGGTATTTGTTGGAACTAAATGTAGCTACATCCCAATATTTACTACCAATCGCCGCATCGTTGATGTATTTTGGCATACTAACGCCTGTAGTTGTGGTAGCATAACTCTCGAAATTTTCGGTGAAAACACCCAAATATTGGAGGTTTGTTCCGCCTTTGGGTAAGGCAATAGTTTGAACTCTTGGATTGGTGAATTGCACATCTCTTTCGGTTCGTAGAATGAGTTGAAATGTAGCACCAAACTTTGTCAAAACACCTCTGATTTTGCCTCGTCCTGAAGGAACAGTAAATCCTGCAAAATTAGCATATCTGCTCGTTCTTACATCTAAAGTGTTTGTTCCATTGGTAATTTTTAGACTGGTGTCATAATCTACTTTACTGAATGTGGTGCAATCGGTCTTAAATTGCACATCCTCTATTTCTACCAAAGTATTCAAATAGGTGTCCCTCGAGGCTTGAGCCAAAGTAATTTTATGAACAATGTTGTCTTCGCTAACCACATCACATGAAGGAATTAAATAGTCTTTAAAGCTAAAAACGGATAATCGATCTACAACATACTGTTCTGTTGTTGGTGGCGCGCCAAAAATTAATCCTTTGGCATTTTTACTCGGATTGGCAAAAGCCAAACCTTTTAGTTTCAGATAAACTTTTTTTCCAGGTTCAAAGTGTTTCGTGTAGGTATATGATTCATCTACCGAAAGATTGAATCCTTTTGAGCCATCCAAAGGTTGAAAATACATGCTTTTGTAAAAATTGCCTCCCTCATCGCTCGATATAACATAGGCTTCGATAATATCATCTTCGGTGTATATTGCTGTAGTGCTTTTGGCTTTAGCATAAATCGCAGCAACTTCTTTTGTTTTTGTTAATCCTGGATCAACACAATTAAATACTGGTTCCTCAAAAGTGTCATTGACACAAGCGGAAAACAACAAAAGCATCAGAAAAATGAGGCTATTATATTTGAATTGATTTTTCATACTAATGATTTTAAAAACTAAAATAAAAATTCACCATGAATGTTCTTCCATACCCATAGAAATATTTTGGTGCAAATACACTCGGACCATTACTTTGATGATCTTCAAATACTTGTCGGTAAGTAGCATTACGGGATTGTTCAAAACCACCTGTTTTATAGGTTTGGTTTAAAACATTATTGACAATGGCAAAAAAACCAAGGGAGTAGTTGTCTATTTTCCAAGATTTTCCGCCTACCAAATTGAATAAATAAAACGAGTGAAATTTTTCTTGTTTCAAATAACTATCTGCAAGAGCTAAGTCTTTAGGTGTAAAATCATTGTCGTTATCAGAATAAAAATTTGTCGTTCTCAAAATAGAAGAAACATCTAAATAATTCGAAGCCAAATAATTGGCATTGGCACCAATCCACCAGTATTTTGGATCTCGGTATTCTACTCCAAAAGAATAGGCTTGTTGTGGCATTCCTGCTTGTCGCAATCCCGATAATTTTGTTTCGCCATAATCTTCAATGCTAACAGAGACATCATTGGACAATTTTAAGTTAGGATTATTGGCAATCCTATAATCTCCATAAGCAGCAACTGCAGTGATTTTGAAAGTCGAAGTGAGTTGGTATTCAAGCCCTGTTTCTATCCCTTTATTTCTTTTGTTCATTCCAGTGATAGCCTCCGAAACAAATACTCCATTTCCGTCATTGCCTATAACATCTGCGTAGTAAAAATTGATTTCGGTAGCATTTAGTATTTCCGAAAAATAGCCTGTAAATCGTGCTTTAAAATTGGGTGCTTTTAGAATATAACTCATATCTACGCTTTTGATGGTTTCGGCTGTAACTGCATCTGTAACTGCATTATTGACTCTTGCATTCGAAAAAACCTCTTTTGAACTTGGCGCTTTCGTCATATAAATTCCGTTGAAATCAATAAAGTTACGTCCTGATATTTTATAGGTAAAACCACCTTTAAATCCGAAAGTGTCAAAGGTTACTTTTTGACTTTTCCCAAATGAATTATTGGGATAATAGCCATTTTTATAAAATCCCTCTCTTTGATAACTCGAACTAGTGAAGGTCTGAGCCAAATAAAAATCGATTTTTTTATACACGAATTTAAACTGGGTGAAAGCATCCAGTTTTGACACATCCATCCTGTAATTGTAGCCATATTGTTCACCTACTCCTACAGTTCTATCAAAATTATTCAAGTCTGATTGTTGCTGGTCTCCCCTGCCAAAAGTGCTACTATCTTTAAAGAAATCGCCCCCCAAAAGATCCAACATGTTCTTGAAATTCTTAGTTTTAGAACTCGAATAATTTACGGCTGCTGTCAATAGAATATTGTCCGAAAGTTGGCTGGAAACATTCGTGTTAATTTGGGTGCTTGATTCATCATTTCGGTCTTCATACAGGACAAATCGGCTTCCGTTTGCTAAACTCTCATTATTAATTCGATACATTTCAGCCCAATTCAGTTGTTTGTTTTCTTGGAAATTTTCTTTGGTTTGAGTAGCTTTAATAATGTTTTCAGGTGTGTTGCCTACATATATCCCATTAGCAAACAAATTAGTATAAAAACTAGGTAATTTTCGATAATAAGTTGGATCAGGGTTGTCGGCTTTCGTATAATCAATACGGCTATTGCCAATTTTCCCAAACTGATGTGAAAGGGTGGTGTTCCAATTGGTATTAGAATTTACTTTCCAGTAATGGGTTAATAGAAACAAGGGTTCTTCTATTCTTTTTACTCGTGAATTTCGTTTCTCACCTTCCTGAAATCCCCAATACGAATTGTATTTTACTCCTACTAAATCGGATTGTTCGAGAGTGTTTGGAGAATTTTTAGCTCTTTTGTTCTGTGCATAAATAGCCGTAAAGTTGAGGCTATGCTTATCGTTAATTTTCTTTTCAACGCTAAAAAAACTAGAAGCAGCATCATAATTTGTTCCTTCAAAATAGCCGTTTTGTGCCCAGCGTTTTCCTGCCGAAAAAACATAAGCCCAACCGTTTTTGTCCATACCCGAAGCAGTAGTTCCCATCATTCTATAACTATAATTGGTATTCGTACTCAAAAATGAAATTCGTGTGCCGGGTCTGTAAACAGAAGCTCTAGTGTTGATTTCTTGTGTGCCTCCTACTCCTCCAAAAATATAATCTGAAGGCGAAGAACCATTGGTAAATTCTTGGTTTCGAGTGGCATCATTCAAACCGCCCCAGTTGCTATATTGCGGTCTTCCGTCAGCAATTCGGTTCATCGAAATGCCATTAATCATCACATTTGCATATTTTGAATCCAAGCCTCGAACACTAAATCGAGCGGCTCCAAAATTAAAAGCTGCCGCTTGCAAAAAAATATCACGAGAAGATTGTAATAAACTAGAGGTGTTTTCTGAACCGCTAGTATCATCTTCTAAATCGGTTTCGGATAGGCTGATCAATTCCGATTGTTTTTCTTGTGAAATATCATTTTCGAAATAAATAGTACCTAGATTTAACATCGTACTTTCAACAATTTCAATTCGTAGTAATTGTTCTTTATACCCTTGACTTTTAATCCGAATTAATTGGGTTCCTGAGTTGACAGTGCTAAATAAAAACTTCCCTTCGGCATCTGTTATTTGAGTAAAAAGTGTGTTTTGGATAGATACCACCACACTTTGCAAAGGAGTTTGAGTTTTTGAATCGACAATGATTCCAATTACTCCCGCATCAGATTGTCCAAAACCCAACACAATTTGAAGTATAAAAAAAACAGTGAAAGTCAATTTTTTCATAAAGTGACAGCTGATGTTTGTCAATAAATTAGCACGAATCAGTGTAAAAATACATATTTAATTAACCCGTTGGGTGTAATTCAATTTTTTTATTTTTTTAACCACATAGATTCATAGATTTTGAAAATTAAGAAAAGAAGTTTCACTTTTTTTTAGAATACAGAGCTAGTTGAACCCATAAAATGGGCTATCAAACTCTTTTTTCTATGAATCTATGTGGTTTAATTTTTAAATTCATTGGTTTATTTGAATTTTTATGAATTACACCCAACAGGTTATTTAATTAATATTGTCTATTTTTACACCCAATTATTTGTAAATAAATACACTATTGTATGAAGGCGCAAAAAATCATTATTGTTTTGCTTATTTTATTTTTCATATCCGAGGTTCAGGCTCAAAGTGGAAAATTTAGTATCCATACTGTGGCATTCTATAATTTCGAAAATCTTTTTGACACCATCAATAACCCCAATAATGATGAAGAATGGACACCAAAAGGGATGCAACGTTGGACCTCTAAAAAATACAATCAAAAATTGAAAAACCTTTCTAAGGTTCTCATGCAAATAGGTACAAATGAACAGCATAAGCAAGCTCCCACTTTTATTGGTTGTGCCGAAGTTGAAAATCGAGGAGTTTTGGAAGATTTAATCCAACAACCCAATCTAAGTAGTAGTGATTATGGCATTGTACATTTTGATTCTCCAGACAAAAGGGGGATTGATGTAGGACTATTGTATCGAAAAAAGTATTTTAAACCTAGCAGTTTTATCAATATTCCATTATTAATTTATCGAAAAAAAGAAAGTAATTTTAAAAAGAAATCATTTGAAGTTGATGACGATGTATCCGATACTGATGCTAGAGAAATATCAAATTCAAAAAGAGTTTATACTAGAGATATACTCCTAGTAACTGGTTTTTTGGAAGGCGAAGAAATAAACATTTTAGTCAATCACTGGCCATCTAGAGCAGGGGGTGAAAAGAAAAGCAGCCCTTTTCGTGAGGCGGCTGGGAGATTAAACCGAAAAATTATGGATTCCATTTACAAAATAAACCCAGAATCGAAGATAATTATTATGGGCGATTTAAATGATGGTACGACTAATAAAAGTATAAAAGTGGGAATTGGAGCCAAATTAAAAAAATCGGAGGTGAAAAATTTTGGCACCTACAACCCATTTGAGCAAATGGCAAAAGACGGAAATGCAACCTTATTTTATAGGGATGCAGGTGATATTTTTGATCAGATTATAGTTTCGGAAACCTTAATCAAAAATGATTATACTTCTTTTCAATATTGGAAAGCTGGAATCTTCAACAAGCCTTTTATAATTCAAAATACAGGGCAATACAAAGGCTATCCTATTCGTCATTCTACTAACGAAGTGGGTTTTAGCGACCATTTTCCAGTGTATATTTATTTGATTAAAGAAATGAAATAATCGTTTTTGTAGAAAATAATTTTCCTTGTTTATTCCTATGTGTTTAAACAATATCTTTGATATGTTTTCTCATTTTTTTCTAAAACAATATTCAATGGCAACAGCAATAGTAAATCAATTTGGTATCAAAGAAGCCCTATTACAATTAGGGATAAAATCCATCAATGAAGGCACCTCAACGGGATTGAATAATTTTTCTAACGGAGAAATTCTAGAAAGTTATTCGCCAGTAGACGGACAATTAATCGCTTCGGTCAAAACAACCACATTAGCCGATTATGAAATAGTCATGCAAGCTGCGGCTGAGGCATTTAAGACATTCAGATTACTACCAGCACCCCAACGTGGCGAAATTGTAAGGCAGTTTGGCGATAAACTACGCCAAAACAAAGAAGCTTTAGGCAAACTGGTTTCTTATGAAATGGGTAAATCATTGCAAGAAGGCTATGGCGAAGTGCAGGAAATGATTGATATCTGCGATTTTGCCGTTGGGCTTTCACGACAATTACACGGACTGACCATGCACTCCGAACGCCCAGGACACCGCATGTATGAGCAATACCACCCTTTGGGAATTGTCGGAATCATTTCGGCATTCAATTTTCCAGTTGCGGTTTGGGCTTGGAATACTGCTTTGGCTTGGATTTGTGGTGATGTTTGCGTTTGGAAACCATCCGAAAAAACGCCTCTTTGTGGCATTGCTTGTCAAAATATTATCGCCCAAGTCATCCAGGAAAACAAACTCCCAGAAGGTATTTCTTGTCTCATAAACGGCGATTACAAAGTGGGTGAATTCATGACCAACGATAAGCGAATACCGCTAATTTCGGCAACAGGTTCTACTCGAATGGGAAAAATAGTAGCCCAAACCGTGGCAGGACGCTTAGGAAAATCATTATTAGAATTGGGGGGCAATAATGCAATCATCGTAACTCCCGATGCCGATATTAAAATGACTATTATTGGAGCCGTTTTTGGCGCAGTAGGAACAGCAGGACAACGATGTACTTCGACGCGTCGTTTGATTATTCACGAAAGCATGTATGATAAAGTGAAAGAAGCGCTAGTTGCGGCTTACGGTCAATTAAAAATAGGCAATCCATTAGACGAAAAAAACCATGTTGGGCCGCTAATAGACCTCCAAGCAGTTGCCCTGTATCAAAAAACACTAGCAAAAGTCGTTGCCGAAGGCGGAAAAATTATAGTAGCAGGAGGCGTGCTTTCGGGCGAAGGTTACGAAAGCGGCTTTTATGTAAAACCAGCAATCGCCGAAGCAAGCAATCACTTTGAAATCGTGCAACACGAAACCTTTGCGCCTATCTTATACTTATTAAAATACTCTGGTTCGGTAGCAAATGCTATTGAAATCCAGAACGGAGTGGTTCAAGGCTTATCCTCCGCCATTATGACGAACAATTTGCGCGAAGCCGAGTTGTTTTTATCGGTAACAGGATCGGATTGTGGGATTGCCAATGTCAATATAGGAACTTCTGGCGCTGAAATTGGTGGTGCTTTTGGGGGCGAAAAAGAAACGGGTGGCGGACGCGAATCGGGTTCTGATGCTTGGAAAATATACATGCGTCGCCAAACCAATACCATCAATTATACCACCAGTTTACCTTTGGCACAAGGGATAAAATTTGATTTGTAATAATTTTAACACAAGTATAACAGTCAAAAATAGTGTGTAAAAAAGACTCTAACCTTTAAAATACTAGGAGCTTGAATAAAAAAATCACAAATTAAAAGAAGCTCCAATAGTAAATACAAACTGGTTATTTAAGTTTTCAAAACCAACGCTAGTCGGGTCATATTTTGCTATGGGAATTCCAGCTTCTGAAAATAATCCAAAACCATCCGTAAAGAAGTAACGAAAGCCAAGGTGAGCACCAAAATGGCGTAGCCCTAAATCAAGTCCTGGGTATATGTCCATTTTGGAGTCCAGTTGAAGCACGTTTCCTAAATTAGCATTAAAACGCACTTTAGCATCAAATCGATCTATAAATTCAGGTTTGTTTCCTAAAACATTTTCATTAACCGATAGCAAATAAGAAGCAACTATACCAAAGGACATATTCTCGCCATATCCAAAATCTGACGAAAGTTGAACACCAGAACCCCCATCTTGTAAATTGGCTCCAATTTGAAATTTATTATCTCCTTTTCCTTTATACGCTTGACCATTGACAAAACAAACCGTCATGAGCAATAAAAATGTGTATGTTTTTTTCATATAGGTAAATTATAGAATAGTAAAAATAGTATAAAATATTTAATTCCTTCCTTTTTCGTTGCGATACAAATGGGGTAAAGGTTCACTTTGCCAAAATTCTTTGGTATCAACATCCATAATAGTAAGAGAACCTCGAAAAGCAGCTCCTGTGTCCACGTTCCAAACACAAGCCATTTGTATGGGAATGTTTTTTTTAATTCGGGTAACTGGTGTGTGACCTATATAAATTTCGTGGTATAATAAAAGTCTTTTCGGGAAAAAAGGATGATTTGAATTCATGGATTTATCTAAAGACAAAGCGGTTTCCCAAAGGGTTCTATCCCAATAAAACAATTTTGGGAAATATTCATAATGAACACCATTTAGATTAGTAAACCCAGCATGAACAAACAATCTATTTTTTTCATCAAGATAAAAATTTTGTAAAGATTGCAAGAATAAAATATGCTTAGCAATGGTTTCTGGCTTTACGGAAGTATATGCCATAACAGTCGATTCGCCACCATGTTTAAACCACATCGGATTATCGGCTTTATTGACCAACCATTCGAACAATAATTCGTCGTGATTGCCTCGGATAAAAATGCAAATATGGGTTTTTTCTAATTCGATTAAAAAATCTATTACTTGGGGAGCCTCACTCCAACCATCTACATAATCGCCAAGAAAAATTAGGGTATCGGTTGGAGTAACTTGGGCTCTTTCTATAATTTGATGCAAGGCTCGTAAACCTCCGTGAATATCCCCTATAACAAGTGTTCTCATTCTAAAAATATAATTTATTGTACATCATACTTCATTTTTCTTAAAATCCGCAAGGCTTCCTTAAAAGACAAATATACGGGAGTGAAAGGTTTCAAAAGCAATTTGGCATCAATTAATTTTTGCTTGGCATCATCAAATCCGTTGAGGTAACAAATCATAAAAGCAGAAGGCAAATTGACCAAATCTCGTTGTTCCCGTTCGGTTAATGAGAATCCTTTTTGGAGTTTTTGAAGCAAAGAAATATTAGCATTATAAATATGAAATAGCATTTTTCGGTTGAATTCTGGTGGTTGAAAGAGGATTTCCCGATCAATTTTATAATAGCCATTATCATGAAAATGTAGGGTTTGTTTCTCTAATGGATAAAAACTGGTTTTGTCATTGAGTCCTAAAGCAACATACTCGGTAATGGTAAAACTATCCTCATTAAAAGTAATAGTGACTACATCTTGAGCAGAATAAAATAGTTTGATTTGTTCATTGATTAGTTCAATATCCACTCTAGACAAATAGGTTGTATCCTTATATCTCCTAGGAACACCAGCCCAACAAATGACAAACAATTCCTTAAAAACCTTGTATTCTGGCGCCATATTTTTGTGGCGATAATTCATAAAATCAATTACGCCGTCTAGGGTATAGGCAATGCTATTTCGAGAATTATTTTCAATACCAATGACGGTTTCGGTGTTTTGATAATTTTTTTCTATTTCTTCTATTACTGGAACGGTATTGCTGCCACGCCTTATAAAAACACTGTTTGTCGCAATAGTATGAATACCTTTTTTGAAATGTGAGGTTTTACTTTTTGCTTTTATGGTTACCAATCCAATAACCTTATCTTTGGGTAAACTAGGAAAAGGCACGTTTTCGTATTGAATTTTTGGCGGATTTTCAAGATAGGCATTCACTAAATTTTGAATCCTACTATCATCAAAAAAATCGTCGCCTACGATTTCGTTGTCATGGTCTTCGACACCCACAACAATATAAGAATTATTGGCAGGATTCGAATTAGATAAGGCACAAATATGTTTCAAAAATTTAGCTTTTCCCTCCCGAGTATGTAAATTCAACTGCCTTTTTTTGTCATAAAAGCTGCACTCATCATTGTGAGCTAATAGATTTTTAATTAAAAGACGCTTGTTAATCATACAATTTTAAATTGAAGATTTGGCTATACTAGAAAATTGATTTTTGAAATTGCCATTGAAATTTTTATTTAATAATCTTCGATTTTAACTCCTATTTATTTGAAACTTTAAAATTATGAAAATAGTATCATAAAACATCCTTAAAAATAAGGGTTTATTTTAAGTTTTAACCATTCTTTAACATCGTACTTATAAAAAAAAATTCAATTTGCACCATCAAAAAAAACAAACACAATTTATAGTAATTAAAATAGTAAGATGGAAGAAAATACAATGACTTTGGACATTAGAGCCATTAATGAAAAAATAGAAAGAGAAAGTGCTTTTATCGATTTGCTTACCATGGAAATGAATAAGGTAATTGTGGGTCAAAAACACATGATCGAAAGATTATTAATTGGATTATTGGGTCAAGGACACATTTTGCTTGAAGGAGTTCCTGGATTAGCAAAAACGCTAGCTATTAACACGCTATCTCAAGCCGTCCATGGCTCTTTTAGTCGTATTCAGTTTACACCAGATTTATTACCTGCTGATGTGGTAGGAACAATGATTTATAATATTAAATCGAATGAATTTTCGATTAAAAAAGGACCTATTTTTGCCAATTTTGTTCTTGCCGATGAGATTAATCGTGCTCCTGCCAAAGTGCAATCGGCACTATTAGAGGCGATGCAAGAAAAGCAAGTTACTATTGGCGACACTACTTTCAAACTAGACAGACCTTTTTTAGTATTGGCTACTCAAAACCCTATAGAGCAAGAAGGAACTTATCCTTTACCGGAAGCACAAGTCGATCGTTTTATGTTGAAAACGGTAATTGATTATCCAAAAATGGATGAAGAACGATTGGTAATTCGCCAAAACTTAAAAGGAAGTTATGAAAAAGTAAATCCAGTGGTTTCGGTTGAGCAAATATTGAGAGCTCAAGAAGCTGTTCGTGAGGTGTATATGGATGAAAAAATCGAAAAGTATATACTTGATATTATTTTTGCTACTCGTTTTCCAGAGAAATACAAATTAGCTGATTTGAAACCCTTAATTAGTTTTGGATCTTCACCTCGTGGAAGCATTAATTTAGCCAATGCTGCAAAATGTTATGCGTTTATTAAACGTCGTGGGTATGTAATTCCTGAGGATGTTCGCGCCGTAGTTCATGATGTATTGCGTCATAGAATAGGTGTTACTTATGAAGCCGAAGCCGAAAATATTACTTCGGTTGACATCATAAACAAGATTGTAAACGAGATTGAAGTGCCTTAAAAGCCCACCCCAAACCCCTCCCAAAAGGAGGGGCTTACCGATTGGAATAAATTATAAATGTTGAATTTTATATAGCAATTTGCTAGTTCCTCCCCTTCGGGGAGGTTAGGAGGGGCTCATGGAGACAAAAGATCTTTTAAAAAAAGTACGAAAAATAGAAATCAAAACCCGAAGATTGAGTGATCATATCTTTTCGGGGGAATATCATACGTCGTTTAAAGGACGCGGAATGACTTTTAGCGAAGTGCGTCCTTATCAATATGGTGATGATATTCGAGCGATCGATTGGAATGTAACTGCGAGATATAATGAAGCTCATGTCAAAGTTTTTGAGGAAGAGCGCGAATTAACGATGATGTTGATGGTTGATATTTCGGGGTCGGAAAGTTTTGGGTCTAAAAATCAATTTAAAAAAGATATTGTTACCGAGATTGCGGCAACTATGGCTTTTTCGGCAACACAAAATAATGACAAGATTGGATTGATTTTGTTTTCAGACCAAATCGAGTTGTACATTCCGCCCAAAAAAGGGCGGTCACACGTGTTGAGAATCATTCGAGAATTGATAGAATTTGAATCTAAAAGTAATAAAACGGATATTGCTCAAGCCTTGAGATTTTTATCGAGTACACAAAAAAAGAAAGCGATAGTTTTTGTCATTTCCGATTTCTTATCGGATGAGTATGAGCATACTTTAAAAATAGCTTCCAAAAAGCATGATATCACAGGTATTCGAGTGTATGATATTCGTGAAGAAAAAATGCTAAATTTAGGTATGGTCTCTATGCTTGATGCCGAAACTGGAGAAACACAGTTGATTAATACAGGCTCAAAATCGGTACGAATCAACTATGAAAAACACTATCAAGACAAAGTAAAATATTTTAAAGAATCATTCAGCAAATCGGGCTCTGGTGTGGTAAATACAAGAGTAGATGAAAGCTATGTAACTAAATTATTGGGGTATTTTAAATCGAGATAATGATTTGAGATTTTTGATTAACGATTTTTGATTTCAGATTTAGAAAGAGTAGAGAATTGATTTGATATTCAAGATTTTAACTTGAAAAATCAAAAAAGACATATAAAATGAATAAACAAGAACTCGAAAATAGATTGGTAAATTTTGCTGCTACTATAATAATGGTTGCTAGTAATTTTGAAAAAAATTATGCTGGAAATCATTTAGCGGGTCAAATTATTCGTTCAGGAACATCACCCGCTTTAAATTATGGGGAAGCTCAAAGCGCAGAAAGCACAAAAGATTTCGTTCATAAAATGGGAGTTTGTTTAAAAGAATTAAGAGAAAGTTTTGTTTGTTTAAAAATTATTGAAAAAGCAAATTTAACCAAAGATTTAAATAATTTATCAATAGCAAAAACCGAAGCTAATGAGTTGATTTCAATTTTTGTGTCAAGCATTAAAACAGCTAAAACGAATATGAAATAAAAATAACTCAATAGTTTCGAGAGCAATCAGAAATCAGAAATCGTTAATCTTCAATCAAAAATCAAAAGATTGCCAAATTTAAGAATGAAAAAAATAATATTATACTTCCTGTTTTCCACCACAGTTTTTGCCCAACAAAAACAAGTGAGAACCAGTATTGATACTATTAAAAACAAAATAGGTGCCGAGTTCAAACTCACGCTGAAAACCGATGTCGATACCTTATCGAAAGTTGTTTTTCCTAATCTGAAAAATTTTGGTGTCCTCGAAGTTATTTCATCTTATCCGATAGATACTATCAGAAAAAATGATCGCTATGAATTAATTAAAAAATACGGATTAACCCAATTTGATTCAGGAAAATTTACCATCCCGAGTGTACGTATCCTAATTAACAACAAAGCTTTTTTATCTGATTCACTTCGTGTTGAGATTACCAATGTTCAGGTAGATACTCTCAAACAAAAAATGTATGATATAAAGGATATTATTCCTGCTCAGAATTCTTTTTTTGGAACTTGGTGGAAATATCTATTAGGATTGTTATTGATTGCGGGAATTGGTGCTTTGATTTATTGGTTTGTAAAAAGACCAAGAAAAGAAAAATCGGAGGAAGAAACTTTTAAAACCCCAATAGAGAAAGCAACTTCTAAGCTCAATAAATTAGAGAAAAAAGAACTTTGGCAACGGGGAGAAATAAAAGAATACTATAGTGAATTGACAGATATTGTTAGAAATTACATTGAGGAGGCGATAGAAATACCAGCAATGGAAAGTACCACCTCTGAATTAATCGAAGGGTTAAAAATTGCTTCTCTCAAAAAGAAAATGAAACTTTCTAAGGAAACCATAGAGAATTTGTTTACCGTTTTGAAACAAGCCGATTTAGTAAAATTTGCCAAATCAAAACCTATGGATTTCGAAATTACCGAAGACCGTAAAAAAATTGAACGAGCGATAGTTACTTTAGACAAATCAATTCCTGCAATCAATATCAATCCTAATAGATATTTCCACCAAGTTCCAAAAAAAGAATTCTGAGCAGGAATAATATTCTTTATGTCAAACATTTTTTGTTTGAGAGTATCTACCTGAACATTAGTAACTTCAACACGAAGTGAGTCTGATAAAAAAGCTTTGTTGTTAATTAGAATACGCACACTCGGGATAGTAAATTTTCCGGAATCAAATTGGGTTAATCCGTATTTTTTAATTAATTCATAGCGATTATTCTTTAGTATAGTATCTATCGGATAAGATGAAATTACTTCGAGTGCACCAAAATTTTTCAGATTAGGGAAAACAACTTTCGTCAAAGTATCTACATCTGTTTTTAGCGTGAGTTTAAACTCGGCACCTATTTTATTTTTGGTTGTATCAATACTGGTTGTCACTTGTTTTTGTTGACCAAAAACTGTGGAGGAAAGCAGTAATAATAATATTATTTTTTTCATTGTTTATTTGGCAAAATTTTGATTTTTGATTGAAGATTAACGATTTTTGATTTCAGATGTCTCTCGAAACGGTTGAATCCTTCTTATTTAAAAATCATTTCACATTTGCTTTAGCCGTTTTAATACTTGACACAAAAATTGAAATTAACTCGTTGGCTTCATTTTTTGCAAGCGCCAATCCGTGCAAATCGGTTGTTAGATTCGCTTTTTCAATAATTTTTAAACAAACAAAACTTTCTCTTAATTCTTTCAAACAAATTCCCATTTTATGAATGAAATCTTTGCTGCTTTCGGCACTTTGGGCTTCTCCATAGTTTAAAGCTGGAGACGTTCCTGAACGAATAATTTGACTCGCTAAATGATTCCCAGCATAATTGTTTTTAAAACTATTCGCTGCGATTATTATCATTGCTGCAAAATCTATCAATCTATTTTCAAGTTCTTGTTTGTTCATTTTCCTTATTTTTTTTCGTTACTAAATCAAAAATCACCTTTTCCTATCCAACCAAATCTGAAATCAAAAATCGTTAAT
>JANMZS010000180.1:0-11932 GCA_031383535.1 Flavobacterium sp. | reverse complement strand
AAATGATTTTGAACAAAACTGGTCATTTCATCGGGCGAAAAAAGCATGCTTTCCCAGTTATTTCCGTTACCATGTGGCTCATTTTCGACAGTCAATCCCCAAATAGCAATGCCTTCTTTTTTATAGGCATCAATATATTTTGAAAAATACAATGCCCAAGTATCATTATATTCAGGCAATAATTTTCCGCCTACCCACTTTTTATTGTCTTTCATCCATGGTGGAGCAGTCCAAGGGGATGCAATAATATTGAAACCCTCTTTTGATATGGATTTTGCTTCCAAAATCATCGGAATCAGATTGTTTTTTTTATCTTCTTCAATCGAAAAATGGTCTAAATTTTTGTCTCCATCCACCATAGCGTAAGCATAATGCTTCAATGAAAAATCACAAGAATTTATATGGGTACGAGTGAGCGAATAATTAGCCCCTTCTTCACTAAAATAGGCATCCATGACTTTTTTTCTGTTGGCTTGACTTAACTTATTTAGTACATAGGCCGAAGATTCTGTAAATGCACCACCAAAACCTGTTATTGTTTGAAATTTCTGGTCAGGATTTACGATGATTTTGATAAGACTTTCGGTTTGCGAAAATTCAGTAAGTTTTTTTAATGAATTGCCTTGTGATGAAGTTTCATAAACTTCTGCTTTTAAATCATGTGTTACTTTACAACTATACAACGTGAATGTCATAATTAAAATAATTATTGAAAATTTGAAGCGATTTATATTAATTTTTCTCATTACTAATTAATTCTTAATCAATGAAGAAGGTGTTTTAACATCCAACATTAGGCTTTCTATGTTTCCATTATACGTTTTTGTTATAGGTTTCCCATCACGTGTTAATCCTTTAAAAACCCCTTTATCAATCATATCCCACAAGACAAACTTCGCTTGGGATTGTAAATTGATTAATCCAAAATGATTTTCTGAACCCAATGCGTTTCCACTATCTTTCCATTGTTCGTCAAACGCTTCAAAATAAAAGAGAGATATTCCTGCTACATTGGTCCATTCACGCATCAAATTATAATACAAAGCCGATTTGTATTCGTCAGTTGCTTTAGAACCAGTGTTTCCATAATGATCATTACACATTGTCGCCCAACCTGTTTCTCCAATATGAACTGGTTTGTTCACTCCTAATGATTTCATGTAATTAACTACTCCTTCATATTGCGAAATAGCATAATCTCTGGATCTAATCATGGCAGCATTTATCTTCTCCTTTTCGGACAATTGTGCTTCATCTGCTTTTACACCCCAAAAAACAGGATGATAATGAGTATCATGCATCGGATAGGTGTGCATCGAGATGTAATCAACTGCTTTGATGAGTTGATTTAAATCTTCAACATGATATTCGGCATCACCGCCTCCCCACGAGGCAAAATTATCAGAACTTGTAATCCAAACATTCGTATTTAATTTTCCTTCTTTTTTTAAGTTTTGCAAATGATTCACCCACTTTAAAATGATATTGGGTGTTACATAATAACTCGCAGCCCATTTTACCATCGCCTCATTACCCACAGCAATAACTTTTATAATCTCAGGATATTCATTTGTTAATCTTACAGCCTCGTCAATTTCTATGGCATTTCTATCGCTTTCTATCGAATGTATTGGCGTTTGGTTTGTCCAAGCATTTTTACAATCAATCCAAGCACCTAACATCACATACATTTCAAAATTTGAATTCTCCTTTTTTAATGCTGTTATCGCTTTTAAAAGATTAGAAACTTCTTCGTGATGCACATTATAAGTCCTCAACACTTTGATATTCATAGCCGATAAAATCTTCAAATCTTCTGTGATTTGAGAAATAGTAGGGACAATATCTCTTGTTTTTGTTCTATATCCGCCGTAACTGATGGCTTGATATTTTGAATTGCCTAGTATATCTTTAGCTGTAATTGCAACAGTTTTTTTTAAATTCATATATTTTTTACTACAAGAAAATAATGTTACTACCAATAAAAGCGATATAACTATTATTTTTTTCATTATTTAAATATTTACAGATACGATAACTTGTTGCACTTCATTTGTTCGTTGAAATATTTTTTGACTCACTTCATGACTCAATGTAGAAGAAGGGATTATTTCAGTACTACTGTTTTTATATTTCACTTCTATTTGATTTGTTTTAGCCATTGTGTAAACAATTGGCACTTGACAAATAGTAAATGCCAAACTTCCTTTTTCTAATGTTATTGAAAAAGGCTTGTTTTCAAAATCAATAAAACTAACTATTTCCTCTTGTTGCAAGAATTGATTTTCAGGAATTAAAGTAGGGTCAAAAATTAACTTGCCCTCAACTACTTTTATGCCCAGCTCTCCTTTTCTTGTCAAAACATCTTCCTTTACCTGACCAGTCATTCCGGGTTGTTGTGCTCCTCTGTGCATAGGAGTATGCGAGTAAGGATCCGTAGGAAATGCTCCATATACTTCTGGAGATTTATGAACACCAATTCCTTTTCCTATTTCATAATAGTGATTTGATAAAGCTTCGATAACAGTATTATCTTCATGGTCTTGATGCGCTTTTTCAATCACTTCTAGCACGGCCAAATGTAATTTAGAAACCATGTGCCAATATATAGACCCTAATCCTTCAAATGCAAAGAATGTTCCCGATCGACCCGTAAATGCTTTGTGATTAAAGACATTCTCGAAAATTTGCAGAATACCATCTGACTCTTTGACAACTAAATCATGGTATTCCTCTTGATTTTTAAGTTGATTTAAAGCGTCATTTAAATCATTAGCATTGTGGAAATTTCCGTTAAAATGATACTCCCCTTTAACATCTTTATCAATAATAGCATTGTTGTTTTTAGCTAGCATTTGCACTAACAATTGCGATTTTTCGATACTTTCCTTGGGAACATTATTTTTTTCTAAAAACTTAGGTAATTCTTTATTCGGATACAAAATATAACTATTTTGATCCGGACGGTATAAAGCACTATTTCTTAAAGATTCAATAATTTCTAATGACTGACTGGCATTTAAGTATCCAGCACTTAAAACAGCTACCTGCCCTTCGAGCATTTCGCTAAGATTTGAAACAACTACACTGTCATTCTCAATAGACATCAAATTATAAGCATGATATAACTTATCTGGTCTTTGATTTGCATTTATTGAATGTTCTATAAAAGCTAAAGCTACTTTTGTAAATGTTTTTAATCCAGCCATAGAATGGGTTCTTTTCTTGCCCCAAAACCCGCTGTTATAAACTTGAAAGCGATATTCTGAAGCTGCCTTTCCTAATCGATCTAATATGTTTTTACGTGATTGATTATCAATTTTTCCAGAAAGTAAATGTTGATTTTCAACCAAACACGCTCTAACTTCATGGTAGAATTCTACCATTTCATTAGAAATTTTTATGGTTTCTAATTCGGAGGCTTCTAACAATTTTTCAAAAGTTTTTAAAAATCGACGTAAATAACAAAGTGTTACCATCGAAACTCCATTTCCTACCAAAGCATTATTAGCATCATTCCATTCTGGTCGTTGGGTATTCATCCAAATTCCACCTTCTGGAATAAAGTTAGACATCTTAGCTAAGACTGTTGCTAGTACTTTTTCGATAAAATTGACATGATATATTTCATCATTATTATTTCGTAACAAAGCACCGTCAGCTCCTATTTTTTCTCTTCGCTCAATAATTTTATGTTCCCAATCATGATTATATTCTATAGTATCTTTCGGATTTTTTAAGATATCTTCATACTGTTTTATAGTATAAGGAACGGCTGCATACACAAAACATTCCTTTTCAAAATAAGAATTTAATTTTCCTGGATGGTACTTTTCTATAAATTCTAAAAACTTCAACAAATAAATAATTTGATGGTCACCCCAATAGCCAATATAAGACCAAGGATTGTCTGGTTCTATTGCTTCCCAATCAAAGCCCGATTTCGTTACTCTATAAGGGTTGTATCCGTCGAAGGTAGAGGCATTTAAGAACTTATGAATCATTCCTTCGATAAAATTAGGATAGGCATGTGCAAGTGCTTCCCAGTTTTGGAAAATATCACGCCAGTTTCCTTCATAATCTAATATTTTAGAACCATCTACTTCACTTCGAGTATTGATAGAAAATTTATTCCAAGGACGGCTAGGGTCTCCGTGGCGACGGCTAAATTTCAAAGGCAAATATTCTGTACAAAGGCGTTCTAAATCTTCGTTGTTCTGATTCTTTATTAAATCAAGCAATTCAATATAAGAAAATGTAGGATTTAAGCTTTTAATAAATGATTTATTTTTTTCGAAAACTTCGCTGTTTGCATTTTCTAAATATTGAGTAAAATCATTGAGTCCAATTTGATAATTTTCGTCAAAAATTCCGCCTCGCATAATGTTGAAAAGCACATTTGAGAAATGTCGAGTATCAATTAATTTATCAGCAGTAAACTGCAATCCATCGGCAGAAGCGTTGAGTGCAATAAGGTTTTGCTGACCTAATGCTATATCTTCGGTAATTTGTCGGTCAAGTGTTATATCAAAAACTATTGAATTACATAGCTGTATTACTTGTGATTGATTTAGATTAACATTAGCAATAATTTTCCAATTTTTTGAGGTATTTTGTGCTAAAAATAATTCGTTAGAAATAAAATAAGCTCCTTTTTCACCTTTTATGTCAGTTTCACCTACTATGTTTTGAAATTTTCTAAAGGCAGGAAGTTGTTTTGAAGAAAGTAAATAGCTTGGGTTTTTCATTCCTAATGACCAAACTACATTTGCCTTAAGTGCCTCGCTAGGTTCGGCCTTATCTACTATAATTGCACTAAGCGCAAAAATACCTAAACCACTTTCTGCATGCAATTCGTTTCGTTTGTAGGCATCGACTAGATTACTTGTGCTGGATTGCAAATCGCTACTCACCCCTTGTGGCATGATATTCTGTATCCCATCAAGAACAGTAATGTTGTAATCTTTGTTGGAATTGTTTATAATTTCAGATTTTTTTACAAAACCAAAAATGTTAGTTGAATTCCATTGGTATCTAAATGTTAATTGCAAATCGTTATGAATTTCTTCAAAAATAATTTTGTTCCCGTAGAAATTTTTATACAAATTTCTTGTCAAATTGTATTTATCGTTAAATCGTTCGGAGAAAGGCTCCCAGACCAACTCTTTGTCTTCAAAACGAATTTGAAAAATAGTTTTACTTCCAGTAACATCAGCAAATTCGGTTATCTTATCATCCGTATAATAAGGGAAAAGAGCAAATTCTGCGTTTTTTCTTCCTGCTGTGACCCCTCCATTACTCGATATAAACATCCAATGATTGGAATCACTCACGATGCTCATAAAAAATGGACGCATAGCGTCATTATTGGCTATTTTATAATACTTCTCTCCTTCGAATTCGACTATATTCATTATTTTAATTATTATTTTACCGAAAGGGATAAATTTTCTGTGTTATTAAAAAAAAGACCTCCTTATTGGCTTGTTTGTATTTAATTTTTGAAGATAAAACCAATTTAAACTTTATGATTCAAAGTCTAAATTGGTTCTATATTGAATAAAAGTTAACTTACTACTATTGATAGACTCTCACGTAATCTACAAGCATTGTTTGAGGAAAAACGGTTTCACTATTTGGTGAGCCTGGAAAATTTCCTCCAACAGCCATATTAAGAATGATGTAAAATGGTTGGTTAAAAACCCATTCTCCTGGAACATCCTTTGGTGTAATTTGGTTATATAGTTTATCGTCAACATAATAATTAATGTAATTCTCACCCCATTCGATACCAAAAATGTGAAAATCGTTATCGAATCTATCATTGATTAAAGTATAGTTTTTAGAAATAGCATTTCCACCTGAGTATCCAGGTCCATGTACCGTTCCAAATATTGAAGTAGGTTTACTTCCGAGATACTCCATGATGTCTATTTCACCACATTGAGGCCAGGCAACAACATCTGAATTCGCACCTAACATCCAAAAAGCAGGCCATAAACCTTTGCCCCAAGGCATTTTAATACGTGCTTCAATGCGACCATATTTTTGTTCAAATTTTCCTTTAGTCAAAATTCTTGCAGAAGTATAGGCAGAACCCATATAGGATTCTTTTAAGGCTGTTATTTTTAACATTCCGTTTTCCACTTTAATGTTTTGAGGTAAATCGGTATAATATTGTAGTTCGTTATTACCCCAACCATTACTTCCAGTGCCCAAATTGTAACCCCATAAATCCGGGTTTGGCGCACCGTCTACATTAAACTCTTCGCTCTTAACTAATTGAATCTTGGTTGTTACGGTTTGTTTATCATCGGTGGAACAACCTAGTACAATAAGTAAAAAACTTACAATAAAGATTTTTTGAATATTCAATTTATTTTTCAAATTCATGATTAATTTTTTTAAAAGTTAAAACTGTAAGCTATTAATTATGGAAATAAATATTATCTAAAAATATAGTTCCATTTCCATCAAACTTCATTTGAAAAACATTTGAAAGATTTACTGGTGAAAAATCAGACAAAGGAATTTCTAAACTTACCCATCCTGAATTTGTTGGCACAGAAAGAACCTTAGCTTTTTCTACTGGTCCAGGGCTTATTATAAAAGCATTTAGGCTTGTAGAATTTGTTGAGAAATAATCGATATGAAGGTATGTCATTCCAGAAACATTTTGACCGGCACCAAATGCTATTCCTTGATAAGTTAAACCTGCATATTTAAGGGTATTATTACCCGCAATCGGAGTTTGTGTAACTACGGTAGCTTGACCCCAATTTGGATTAAGATCAGCAGCAATATTAGTGTAAGCATCACTAAAAATAGAGACAACATTAGCAGCATTTACTGTCGGAGTAGGAGCTGCAGTTGTTGGTGCCGTAGGAACTCCATAGAAATAAATATTATCTAAAATAAAATCAGGTCCCCCAACTACAATTATCGCTCCTAGGTTGTTTTTCTGGTTTGCTATATTACCCGCTAACGGAATATCAAAAGAATTCCAACCATTTACGGTTAAGTTTGAAGCGGTAAATCTATAATCTTTATCATCTAATATAGGTTGACCATTACCTGTGTTTGTATCTAAAACTCCATTTGCCCCAACATCTCTTATTTCAAATTGAACTTGTACTCCAGCTTGTTGTGCATATATATCAACGTGCATAAAAGTTAAATTTGACGCATCTACTTTGTTTTCAAAAATAATTCCGGTATAATTATTATTTGTGTAATTGAGAAAAGAATCATTACCCACAGTAAGTTCAGATAAACCAGTAGTTGAACCTCCAAATTTAGGATCAAAATTAGCTGGAGTTTCTACAGTATAAGCATCACTAAAAATTGATTTTACATTATTCTGTGATTGAGAAGGAATTGGTGCCGAAGTAAAAGTACCTAAAGAAGTTACCGTCAATGAACCCTTAGCATTTACACCACCTAATGAAGCAGTAATAACACTAGTGCCACTGCTGCCAATAACCGAAATTACTCCAAGTTCATTTACAGTTGCTACTGCGGTATTGGATGATGTGAAAGTAAAATAACTAGGCGCAACAGAAACTGTCTGATTATTACCCGAAGCCATATTAAACGTGTCTGTTAAACCCGTAATAGTAATAGTAGAACCAATAAAAGCTTGTTGATTTGTATCTTGGCCATCAAAAATTGCAGGTCGGGGTTGGGCAATAGTTCCCAATTTTTCAAACTTAAGCTCGTCTATCCAAAATACAAATGCAGAACCTCCAGTTCCATTTGTACCTGCCGCGTATCTAAACATTCCCTTTTCGTTTATTAATTTTGAAGCATCTGGGATAGGAATAATAATTTTTGTCCAGTTTGTTCCTATGCTAACATTCCGAAGTGTTGTAATATATTTATTTGGAAAAAAGTCTTCACCAAAACCAAATTCAGCTATTGAAACTCCACGAGAAGCCTTTACCCAAAAAGTAAGAGCATCATAACCTGACAAATTACGACCAGCACCATCAACTCTAAAAATAGCTCCAGCATAATTACCCTCTAAATCATCTGCATTTGGTACATCAAAACGCATAGAAGCATTCCCAATGTAACTTTCATCACTGTCCACTGACCATGCGGTAGCTTTTGATCCAGAGTATGGAAAGTAAAAATTAGACCCTAAACCAATTGGTGTGTCTGTGAAAATTTCCGCAGTACTTGACCCTTTAACATCTTGCAAATTGGAATCATCTGTTTGACATCCTAAAATAAGTAGTAAACTCATTAGGGCAAGACCTGCTTTTTTTGATTTAAAAATTGAATATGTTTTCATTATTTTATATTTTATTAATTACCAATATTAATTTGAAGATAGGTTCTTATTTCCCATTCCTGACCATTAGGAAATCCAACTGGACTCAATACTGGTACTGGAGGATATGTATTGGCTGGTATGAAAGTTGTTGAATTTCTCGGAGAATATTGATCTAATGAACGCCATGTTCCTCTAAAACCAATTCTAGTGCCAGGTAAAACAAACCAATCTTGTTTACCGATACCGAAAGAAATATCCGTCATGAATTGTAATGGAAAAGTTAAGTTATAATCTCTATGATAATCATAAGGTCCCCAGTCATTTACTTTAAGAGAGGAACTTAATTTTACCTTTTTATAATTTACTCTTACATCTGTTCCAAAACGTTTTATTGTTCTGGTATCGCTACCATTCCCTTGTGATGGGCCACCATACATTGTGGCTATTATGCCCAAATCTGGAGTTAATTTTGAAACAATTCTAACATTCGTTTCCCATAAATCTTTAGCTGGGGCAGCACCAGGAAACGCAAAAGCGACTCTTTTATCCGAGAAACCAATTGCAGCATCTTGGGTAGTTGAATAATGGCGGAAAACAAATCCTGCACTGATGGCTAATTTTGCGTCTTCAGAACGGTCATTATCCCACTCATACATCCAAGTTCCTGGTGTTGTATCAAAAGTCAATAATAATTCGGCAGCTAATTGTTTTCTGTTTCCTCTTACAATAAAAGGGTCAACGAGAATATTTCTAGCTCTACCATCTATTACATCTTTTGTTACAGGGCCTTCGATAGGTTCTTGCCACAAGAAGTTAGGAGCTATTTGTAGTTTTCCTATTGTATAGGTTGCACCAGTTAAAAAGTTATATTGATTTCCACTACCACTTTCTTTTAAGTGCCAACCCGTAAAAGTTTGTGTTAAATCAGCACCTCCACCAGCAACTAATCCTTGTGCTGCCGCCTGTCCGTACCAATTAAATTTTCCGCCTGTATAAGTAATTTTAGTCTTTCCGCCAAAATTGTCTTTAGATTCAATCTTTTTGGTGAAAGCTTGATTGCCTCTTACAACATCATATTCTCTTCCGTTGAGGGGTTGTCCAGCCCAAATACCTCCTAAATCAAAGCTAAATTTACCTAGTTTTCTGTTAGCGTGTAGAGTAAATCGTCTTGTCTTTGGTTGAGGTATTGCGATAGATGTATTTGCAACTCCCTGCTGTTCTAAATCTTCATGAAAAACTCCAGTTAAATCAAAATTGTTAATTTTTTTGGAATATTTTAATAATACAGCTGGATTCGCTCCCCACCAAAGTTGTGGTCCAAAAGCTAATTTAAATCCATTAAACGCTTTTTTCCCTTCTACCTCCATCCCAAAAGGAGCAATTCCGTTATAGATATCTAAATTAGGCCCGTAATTAGATTCAGGATATAATCCAAAGAAATCCCCTTCGTAACCCCAATGATAATGACCCGTTCTATAAAAAGCATTTAAATTAAATAATTTTTCATCCCACTTAACACTGGCTCTATAAACTTGAACTCTATTATTATCACTCAAAGTTACATTACCATTATCAGTACCTTTAACATTTACTGGAACTCCTCTGTTTTCATAAAAAATTTCATCTATAGGATTTAGTGCCACATTACCTAAAATGTTGAAATCAACATTAGCCGTTAAATTAGAAGAAGGACTTCCTTCTACCCCTATAAAATAAGATTCCATGTGATCAAAACCAAGTTGATTTGGAGTAGATGTGCTATTTGTTGCTGCAGTCGATGGAGTGGTAATTAAACTACCACCGGTATTAAAAGTAGTAAACTCAGCGGCTAATCTAGAGAATTTTATTTTACCCCCTTGTTGACTTTCTAAAGCTGCTTTGTCACTTCTTGCTTTAAGGGTAGCATCCATCAATTGCACTCCTGATAAATGAGAAGCCAAAGTGGCTAAACTAGCTCCCTTTGCATAAGGGTTAAATTGATGAACATCCTGAAGAACATAGTAAGCTGACCTTGGATACAATTGATAATTCCCTTTCGAATTCGTAGGGCCTTTGGCACAAACACCAAACCATTCTTCATTCATGTTGTTTTCTCCTTTCACATAGTCAAAAGCATACCCACCGTTAGACCAGGAAGCATTGGTATCATGAACTTCTAAATTTTTAGTTTGAGCGTATTTCCACCAGCCATCACTAAACTGAAAAGTAAAACCTCCTAATGAATTGCCAGATTTACCCATACCTGCGGCATTTTCATATATTTCTTTCCAATTGCCTTTTAAAATATTGGCTTGCCCATTTTGTTCTTCAGCATTGGCAACAGCATTGAAAGCATCAGAACCAAATTCTGAAAATAATACCGGTTTTCCGTATTCTTTTTTAACACGCTCAAACATATCGCCAAATGAAATTCCTCGATAGGCATTAATTCCTAAAATATCAACATCTTTACATTCTTTGGCAATGATATCTAAAAACAATAAATCCCCATTACAAATAGACATCGGATGTGAACCATCGATTGCTTTCATTGCCACAACAGCCTCATTGAATAAAGAGTACATATACTGAGCTCTTTTTGTAGACTTTCTATCTTTTACAGGAATGTTTTCAGTTTCGGCACCATCCCAAAACAAACCATAATTATTTTCGTTACCAAGTAAAAACAAAAGCAATCCCTTTGTGTCTTTATACTCGGTTGCCATTTGCTTTACTTCACTCAAAAGTAATTTACGTGTTTTGGCATCTGCATATTCTGTTGTTGGAACCCATGCTCCATCAATTGTCAAGCCGTAGCGACCAAAAGAATGGTTCAACATGGTATAAATACCATAGTTAGTGTACACATATTCAATCCATTTTTTTGGCATACCAGTGTATACTCTAATGGTGTTTACACCCATGTTTTTCAATAATGACATCTCATCGTCTAAAGCTTGTTGAATAACACTGTCAGATTGTTTCCAAAGACTGTAATTATAATTTGTACCAATAGGAAAATAATCCCAGTTCATACCATTAATCATTAAGTCATTTCCATTGACTTTAAGTCTTATTCCATCGGCACTAGTATCAATAGTTACTTTATCTGCTTGGGAATAAATGGTTAATGAATAACACCAAAGGCTTAGTAAAAAAAATATTTTTTTCATAGTTATTATAGTTAATTAATTGTTCTAAAGATTTAATTTGTTTGTATACTTAGACGAATTAAAATTTACATTTAGCAAAAAATAATTGCTAGAAATTCATTTTATTTTTATATCAAAATAAAATTTGAAATAGTTAAATAAAATAGTTTGGGATAGTTTGCAATTTTCTAAAGTCATCCTAGATATACATTTCTATACTAGATAAATGCGAATTATGTAATTATAATTCATAAAAAAGTGATTTGGTTAATTTCATAATAAATAAAAATTTGGTTAGTTAGTTAGTAAATTCGGTACAATAATATATATAAAATTTGATATTCTTGTTTGCTATTCTATATATTAATCATACAAAAACACATCATGACAAAATACAAACCTATACAAAAACACTACATAATAAAATTAAAATATTGATTTTGAATATTTTAAAAATAAAATTTAATGATGTGTAGTAAATTTTTAAAAAACAAGTACTTACCTTTCAATAAAAAATACGATA
>JANMZS010000018.1:0-16847 GCA_031383535.1 Flavobacterium sp. | reverse complement strand
GTAACCGCAAAATATAATCGTGTGGGCTCTGCGAAGTCTCCCGACTTCGTAGCCGTAACAATTGGCAATAAGCGTAGGTCAAAAATAGGTTACTAAAAGTTGAAACGATTTATAGAAGTGGGTACGAAGTCGGGAGACTTCGCCAGCGTCTTGCAACTACATTCGTATTTTCGAGAAGACTTCGGAGAACGGGGGGTGTTATCAAGGAACGCAGGCAGTTTGACCCGCCCCGCTCCGCAAAGAGTTCCTTAGAAAAGCTCCGCAAATGTCTCCCGACTTTGCGGAATTTTTTTATATTTGATAAAACGTAGTCATGAAAGAAGGTTATGTAATAAGAGACTAGACATTGCAACATCCCGACTTCGTAGCCGTAACAATTGGCAACAAACACAGGTCAAAAATATGTTGCTAAAAGATGTAACGGTTTATAGACATGGGTACGAAGTCGGGAGACTTCGCACAGCATCCTAGAATCGTACAAGATTTTGTTTTAGAGAAGACTTCGGGGAGCGGGGATGATGATGATCCAGACCCGAAGAAGAAATCAAAAAACAATGTTAAAAAAGATACCGTAAAACCTAGTTTTGCAAAAATTTTAGAAGTAGAAGGTAATACGTTAGGTGCTATAGAATTAGCTAGAGATTCGCCAATGGCACAATTTGTTAGAAATGGTGCTCCAAAGGTCGCCTCTGTTTCAAAATTACTCAAGGTTGCAGGGAATACACTTGGGGCAACTGGGGTTTTATTTGAAGGTGCTGAAGTTATTAATGGGAATATGTCTTACACAGAATTCGGAGTAGATACCATTTTTGCATTAGCTCCGATGGTTTGTCCAGCTTTAGCCCCAGTTTCATTAGGTTATTTTGCTGGTAAAGCAATTTATGAATATTCATCTGGAAATACACTATTTACTAAACCAAGATAAAATGCGAGTATATAATTATTTGTTATTTAGGCTCTACGATTATTACAATAGGGTCAGAAAAGAAGATACTGGGTTATCTCTTTATTTTACAGTAACTGCGAGCACTTTAATAATTTGTTTTACTCTTTATACTGCTTTCGTATATATTGATTATTATTTTCTAACATCATTAAAGTTTATAATAACAGGAAAGCTTTCTGTTATAATCATAATGGCAACCATTGGCTTTCTAAACTATTGGTTTTTTATAAAAGATAAAAAGTTTTTGAACTACAACTTTAAGAGTGATAAAAAAGGGGGGTATTCTATTATAGGGTTTATAGTTTTCTTGGCTTTAATGTTTGTACTTATTGCCAATAAAAACCGGGAGAAGATTTTTAAAGAACGAGAAAAAGCAAGAATAGAAAACAAACAATAAAAAAAATTATGAAAAAAGCAGTATTTATTTTGATAATGGCATTTGCCACAAGTTTAAGTTTTGGCCAAGAATTGCAAGTAATGGGGTCCAGAACTTATGACCAAAAATTAGTAGGTTGTTGGAAAGGTTCAGAAATAGAGCAACAGCAAAAAGGAGTCAGTAAGTACTGGGTTTCGTGTAGGTTTGGAGACGGTACAAGTACCTTGTTGTTTATTATAATTTACAAAAACGGAAAAGTAACTCCAAACTACAGAAAACGGCAAATGGTGGGTAGAAAACGGTAAATATTATGAATTACATACTGTTGATGGCGTTACAGATATTTATGATTATGAAGTCATAGAGGATAGTATAAAATTCACAGCTGTTGAAGTTATGGGCGACAAAGAATTTAAGTATACTTTCTTTGATTATAAAATAGAAGAAGATTAAAACCGTACGTTTTGGACATGTTCAAAGGTCGATATCGTATTATTACAAAAAACAATAAAATTAAACAATAAATACAAACAGATGAAATTACTAAAATTAACTTTCGGAATCTTATTTTTATTAACAGTTACAAGTTGCGTAACAACAATTCCTTTGAATAAAGAATTTTATAATACTAAAAAAGTTGGAGTTATAGTACAAGTTGACAGTATAGGTATGGCAAAAGCGGGTTCGCAAGGATTGTTAGATATGGCTTTTACACCAGGAAATCGATTTAGAGAGCCATTAAAAAAAATAGAGCCAAAATTGAATTTGAATGAAACACTAAAAACTGAAATTACAGGTATCTTAAAATTAAATAATAAAGCATTTGAATTTATTGATAAAGTTTATTATCAATCTTTGGACAAGTTCGAAAAACCCAATTCTGATAAAAAATACAGCAAAAAAGATTTTAGGGGTTTAAAAGACAAAAACAAGGTAGATGAAATTTTGTTTATAAAAGTAAGATATGGACTATTAGTGAGTTATTATGGGGTGATCGAAACAGGAAAGCAAGGCTATGTAAATATTGGCACAGAAATTATTGACTTGGCGGATAATTCACTTTTGCTGCAAGAAAACATACAATCAGTTACAAATATTAAAGGGAATTGGAAAAAAGGAGAGGATTTCGGAAATTTAAAAACCTCCATTCAAGAAGCAATAAATAATTCCATAAACACTTTAAAATCAAAATTTTAGAAATATTCTAATCTATAAAGAGTTCTTATAAAAAGCTCCGCAAAGTCATATAATTTTGCGGAGTTTTGTTATAAATACAAACGAAATTAAAACCGTTCAATCAATTTACTTTTATCTTGTTTATTGTGTAAGATAGCAACAATTAGAATTTCTTTTTTGACTTCGTTGATAATGAAATGCACACCGTAAGGAAAAAATTTAGGGTGAGCGACACGAATATCTTCAAAAATTGGATAATAGATAAAAGGATTTTTTTGCAGTTTAGCAATTACTTCTTTCACTGCATCGGCAAAACGTTCTTCCAAATCAGTATCAGGATTTTGCTCGTAATACCAAAGTTTAGCAACCTCAATATCGTCTTCAACTTCATCAAAATAATCGAGTTCAAAATCGAATTCAATCATCGTTTTACTTTTTTGTTGAGAGCATCAAATAAACCTTGAATTGGTTTAACACGTTCAGGATTTTTGGCAATTGCTTCTAATCTTGACGTTAAAATTTCTTTTTGCCAATCGGGAATATTATTAGAAATTTCTTCAATATCAGGGTATTGCTGTTTTATCAAAGTCCATTCTTGCGAAGGAATATATACGCCCGAATTATTGCCGTTGCTGTCGTGTAATACTTGAAGATTCATAGTTTTGATTATTTAACGGTTTGAAATTTTTGTTTGGTAAGCATAGTGTCAAGCATCCTATACAACACATTTTTATCTTCCTCTAATTGTTTTTCTCTACAAATAATTATTACAAAATAACTACAAAAAGGCATAAGAATTTGCGTATTGATATTTCATAGTGTTTGTAGAAAATAATATAAATTAATTAGCCTTCCTTTTGATTTTTTAAGCGTTCGTTTTCTTGTTCTAGTATGGCAATGTATTTTTTGGTGTATTCATCAACTGTATTGGAATTATTGTCTTTCTCAATATTCCCAATTACTCCACTGTTATTACTGTTATTAGAAATATTAAAAATTTTAGTAGCATCAAAACTTAAAATATCTGGGACAGAAACTTCCAGTACATTGGCTATTTTATCGAGTTTGGAGAGAGTTAGGTCAATTTCTCCTCGTTCGATCTTGCTATAGCCACTTACACTCATGTCGAGTTCGGCAGCTATGTGTTCGCGAGTAATGTTTTTTAGTTCTCTAAACTTTTTTATGTTTGATGATATTTCTTTGATTTCCATGATTAAAAACGATTAAATGCCCTCAAAAATAGTGATTTTTTTTAAACAAAAAACAAATACTATTCAGGAGTTTCGACGGTGGAGGTTATCCCGATAGCTAGATTTTGTGCATATCCGATTGGATTTGCTTTGAAAAAGAGTATTTCTCGTTAGCCCCGATGGAAGCGGAAATCCCACGCTTTTTAGCGTGGATTGAAGCGAACAGCGGGAGCAATAGTCATTAAAAACAAAATAGTTGTGCTTCATAAAACAAAAAAAAGCACCAGTTGTAAAACTGATGCTTTTTTAAGTATTTGAAAAAATATTATTTTTTCTTTTTTCCAGCAGGTGCTTTCGCTGCTTTCGCTGCTTCTTGAGCGGCTTTCATAGCGGCACGTGAAATCTTCACTTGGCAAATTACGGTGTTGTCTGGGTGAATTAATTTAAAATTCTTAGTTTCAACCTTAGTCACATACAATTTGTTACCCATTTGAAGTTCTGAAATGTTTGCTTCAATAAAATCAGGTAGGTTTTTTGGCAAAGCCTTTACTTTTAGTCTTCTTTGATTTAAACGTAAATCACCTCCCAATAATACCCCTGGTGATGTTCCAACAATTTTAACTGGAACCTCCATTGTGATTTCTTTGCTTTCATTTAATTGAAAGAAGTCAATGTGTAAGATTCTGTCTGATACAGGGTGTACCTGAATGTCTTGTAAAACAGCATTAAATGTTTTTTCTCCAAGGTCAATCACAACGGTGTGTGCGTTTGGAGTGTAAACCAAGCTTTTGAATGCTCTTTCATCTGCTGAAAAATGCACTGGTTGATTTCCTCCGTATAACACGCAAGGAACCGCTCCAGCATTACGTAAGGCTTTAGTCGCAACTTTGCCTACGCTTTCTCTTTCTGATCCTTTAATTGTAATCGATTTCATTGTAAAAAAATATAGTTAATAATTAATAAAAATTCTTTTTTAAAGCCTTCCCTTTGGGAAGGTTGGATGGGCTACATCAAAAACTTCCCACTAATGGAATTGTTGTGTTGCACCATGTGCATTACTTCTGCAAAAAGAGGGGCGCAACTCACCACTCTTATTTTGTTGGACTCTTTCTTTAACGGAATAGAATCGGTAACTATCAATTCAAGTAATTTTGAATTCTCTATTTTTTCGTAAGCACCTCCAGATAAAATTGGATGCGTACAAATGGCACGAACGCTTAACGCACCTTTTTCTATCATTAAATCAGCGGCTTTCGCCAATGTGCCTCCGGTGTCAATCATATCATCAACCAGAATTACATTTTTGCCTTTTACCTCACCAATGAGCTCCATAGTTTCAATTACATTGGCAGCTTTTCTTTGTTTGTAGCAAATTACCACCTCTGAATTTAAAAATTTAGAATAGGCATACGCTCTTTTCGAACCTCCCATATCAGGAGAAGCAATCATTAAATTGTCTAAATTTAGGCTTTTAACATAAGGCAAAAATATAGTCGATGCAAAAAGGTGATCTACTGGTTTTTCAAAAAATCCTTGAATTTGGTCTGCATGCAAATCCATAGTCATGATTCGTGTTGCGCCAGCGGTTTCTAATAGTTTGGCTACTAATTTGGCTCCAATTGGCACTCTTGGTTTGTCTTTTCTATCTTGTCTTGCCCAACCAAAATAAGGAATCACTGCTGTTATATGTCTTGCCGATGCGCGTTTTGCAGCGTCAATCATTAATAACAATTCCATTAGATTATCGGAACTTGGAAAAGTAGAACACACAATAAAAACACGTAACCCTCTGATAGATTCCTCATAAGAGGGCTGAAACTCGCCATCACTATAATTGGACATTGTCATTTTACCTAAAGGAATACCATATTCTTTTGCCATTTTCTCTGCAAGGTAAACGCTTTGTGAACACGCAAATATCTTAGCTTCTGGTTTTAGGTGTGACATTAATTTGTTGTTTTTATTCCGCTACGCTAATACAATATGACTTTGACAATTGTCTAAAGTTAAAATTATGTATACGCCTCGGATGTAGTTAGTTAGTCTTTTTCCTTTTAACGAGGTGCAAATTTAGGAATTAAATCGAACTAGGAAAGGAAATTTTAGAGAATTTTTATTAGAAATTGATATTATATTTTTTACATTTGCACCGTGTTAAAGAAAAAGCTGTTTAGCTACCGCTAAATATCTCTTTATTGCGTTGAAATAACTATGTTATTTCAGGTCTGCTAAGCCCGGATGGCGGAATTGGTAGACGCGCTGGTCTCAAACACCTGTGGGAAACCGTGCCGGTTCGACTCCGGCTCCGGGTACAAAAAGCTCTTCTGAAAAGAAGAGTTTTTGTTTTTTACTGGAAACGGGTCAAATTTTTTAATTTGATCCGACTCCGGGTACAAAAACCGCTTCGAAAGAAGCGGTTTTTTTGGTTTTATAGATTTCTAGTTCTTGAAATAATGATAAGTTTTTCTTTATATTTGGTATTCTATTCAAATAAAGGGTTTTCACATTTGAGGTGTTTTTATCAAATATAATGAAAACTTTTTCAGTTCCCCCTTCATTTGTCATTTAGGAAATCATTTTTCCGCTATCAAATTCGTCTCTTAATAACAACATTGTTTCGGAATCTAACGTGATTTTATGATAGGGCTTCTCTGTTTTCATTTATAAATCAAGCCGTATGCAAAAACACTTCGGCTGGAATGTTGAAGTAGTTTTTTAGTTTTTGTGCCATTTTAAGAGTGATTTCACGTTTACCTGAAAGTACTGCCGAAACGTGTCCTTTAGTACCTATTAAGGGTTCTAAATCTTTGTTTTTCAATCCCATTTCTTGCATTTTTATTTTGATAACTTCCAGTGCATCGAGTTCAGGCATTGGATAATTTTTATCTTCAAAATCTTTTATCAAAATAAGTAAAACACCTAGTTCGTCATCTTCGGGCGTGTCGGGTTCTGCGTGAAAAATTTCCATTGCACGCTTTACGGCTATTTTGTGTTCGGCTTCGGTTTTTATTACTTTCCAGTTCATTTTTTTAAGTTTTAAGTGCTATAAATTTTCGTCAAATTCAATGGTTTCAACATCAATCTTATCATATTCTTTGTGTGTTCCAAACCAAATGGAATAACAGGTTTTTCGTCTAAAGTTGAATGAAACTACTAATCTAAAATCATTTCCTTTGATATTAAAAACAACTCTTTGATTGTTTACCAAACTTGCATTTCCGTAAACTTCTTTAAGTTCGTTAAAATTGTCAAAATCCTTTTTAGAAACTTCATTGTACCACGTCAATAATTGATTTTTTGCAATCGGGTATTTTCGAGTATAATAAATTATGGTGTTTCTGCTGATTATATTCATTTGTCAAAGGTATAAAATTGTATTCATTTTGCAAACATTATTTTAATTTGCTTTTCTAATTACTTTTAGTTGAGGTTCTTTGTCTTTGACAAGGTCTTCATATAACTTCATAAATAAGTCGGCGTTATCGTCTTTATCGGCGGGTTTATTGATTGTATGTTAAAAATATAGACTCTTTAGAATGTCCCAAAATACCCATCAATATTGGATTTGGCATTTTTTTATAGTATACCATTTAATCTTTGAAAATACTGTTATAAATAGAGTTTATTCTTTTGGGCTCACCTGCCTTTGGCTAAAGCCAATTCAATAGCAATCCTAAACTCCGTTGACTTTAGTCAACGGCAATTGAAACAGAAGTATTACAGTAGATTTAAAGGTTAATTTTCAGTATTATTTTTTTCCTATAATGACCTATCCAAATGCGTATAACCACCGTCCACATAGATTAATTGCCCTGTAGTGTGGCTCGATTTATCAGATAAAAGGAAAACAACCATATTAGCTATTTCTTCGGCAGTGGTCATTCGTTTTTCGAACGGAATCTTGTCTGCAATTTCTTTTAATTTTTCGGCTGGATCATCAAAAGTTCGTATCCAGGTTTCATATAGTGGCGTGTAACATTCTGCTACAATTACGGCATTTACCCGAATTCCATAAGGCAATAATTCGACTGCCCATTCTCTGGTCAATGCATTACGACCGCCATTTGATGCGGCATAAGCTGAGGTATTTCCTTGTCCTGTATCGGCTGTTTTGGAGCCAATATTGACAATACTTCCCTTAGACTTTTTCAATTCAGGTAAAGCATGGTGTGCCATCAAATAATAATGCACTAAATTTTTATGTAGTGAAGTAATGAAAGATTCATAATTTCCTGATTCAAGACCTACTCCGTCATTTACACCTGCATTATTTATCAAACCGTCAATTCGACCACATTGCGCAATCACTTGCTGTATGGCTTTCTCACAATCGGTAGGATTAGTCAATTCGGCTTGCACATATTTTGCTTTAAATCCTAAAGTCTCAATTTCCCTAACAGCCTTTATATTGTCGACTTTACTTCTTCCAATAATTACAGGAATCGCTCCTTCTGAAGCCAATACTTTGCAAATCCCCAAGCCAATTCCCTTGGCTCCACCAGTTACGACAACTACCTTGTCTTGTAAGTTTAAATTCATTTGTCTTTTATTTATAAATTATAAATATGTATCGCATTCCCGCTCCAAAATTTTTCCTGATTAGCTGGCGAGAATCCAGCATAATATCGTTCTACAATGTCTATTGTTTCGGAATATTTTGCCGCCAACAAACTCACGGGCCAATCACTTCCAAAAAGTAAACGATTGATTCCGAAAGCTTCCGTTAACACATCCAAACAATACGTAAAATCGCTTGTTTTCCAATGCTTCCAATCGGCTTCGGTGACCAAACCCGAAACCTTGCAATACACATTGGGACAACTTGCTATTTGGCGAATTCCTTTTTCCCAATCAGAGAAATCGGTTTGCTTGAAATCGGGTTTTGCCAGATGATCTATCACCATTTTTTGGTTGGGAAATTTTTTCACAAACTCGAAAGCAACGTCCAAATGTTTTGGAAAAATTAAAATATCATACGTAAAATTGTATTGGGCTAATTTTGCTATTCCATTACAAAAATCTTCCTGCAACAAGAAATTTTCATCAGTTTCTCCCTGAACAATATGACGAAATCCTTTCAGTTTTTTGAACTGGGAAAAATATTCCAATCTCGATTCTAAATCTTTTGCCCTAAAATCAACCCAACCTACAACTCCTTTTATGAAATCATTATTTTGAGCTAGTTCTAACAAAAAATTGGTTTCTTCTTCACTTTGATCCGCCTGTACTGCAACACAACTATCAATGTCATTTTGTTGTAACAATGGTCCTAAATCTTCGGGCAGAAAATTTCTTTGAATTACTTTCATGTCATCAGTAATCCAAGTGTCTTTAACTGGATGGTACTTCCAAAAATGTTGGTGACTGTCTATTTTTTTCATTTTATATGACTATCCTTTTACTAATACCTATCGTTTTTTTAATTTACAAAAAATTAAGGTTTTTCTCTTTAAACCATTAAGAAAATTAAGGTGCATTAGGGCTAAATACTTAATTATCTTAATTATCTTAATGGTTTAAAAAAAATATAGGAAACTTTTTAGTCTGCCGAAACAACAGCCCTAATTATTCCAACCCAAATATTTTTTCCATTAGCATCCATTTTTCACCCGGTTTTGCCCAAGGCAACGCTTGTTGGAACTTCCACATCAGTTCTTCCCATTCCTGAACTTTCGGATTATTGGCATCCAATGCCGATTTTTTTTCAAAAGAAAAATGGTCATCGGCTTCAATAATCATAAACATGCGATTTCCCACGCAGTAAATATCCAGTACCGTAATCCCCGAATCTTTGATACTTTTTATGATTTTTGGCCACACTTCTTGATGATAGTCTTTGTATTCCTGCATCAATTGTGCATCGTCTTTCAGGTCTAATGCCAAGCAAAATTTTTGAGTTCCCATATTATTTATAAGCTACTGCCACTTGTTTACTGCTTCCTAATCCTTCCATTCCCAATTCGATAATATCACCCGCTTTGATGTAAACAGGTTCCGGTTTAATGCCCAAACCAACTCCAGGAGGGGTTCCCGTACTGATTACATCGCCAGGCAACAATGTCATAAACTGACTTAAATAATGCACCAAGAAAGGAATCTTAAAAATTAAATTTGAGGTATTGCTGTTTTGAAATGTTTTCCCATTCACTGTCAACCACATCGAGAGATTATCAACATCGGTAATTTCATCAGTAGTTGCCAAAAAGGGTCCGAGTGGCGCAAAAGTATCGCAACCTTTTCCTTTTGCCCATTGTCCGCCACGTTCTAATTGATAGGCTCTTTCGCTATAATCGTTATGCAAACAATAGCCTGCCACATGATTCATTGCATCGGCTTCTTCTACATAACTGGCTTTTTTGCCAACGACAAATGCTAACTCAATTTCCCAATCGGTTTTTTCGCTGTTTTTTGGAATAACCAAATCATCATTGGGCCCACACAAAGCGGTGGTCGATTTAAAGAAAATTATCGGTTCATCTGGAATTGGCGCATTGGTTTCACGGCAGTGATCTACATAATTCAGTCCGATGCAAATGATTTTTGAAGGTCTTGCTACTGGTGAGCCTAAACGAACCGAAGCATCTACTTCTGGTAATGCAGGATTGCTTTCTAATGCTTTTTTTAATTTTTCTAATCCATTTTCCTCAAAAAAGGATTCGTTATAGTCGGTAACTAGAGAGGAAACATCAAATCTTTTTTCTCCAATTAAAATACCTGGTTTCTCTAGACCAGTGGCTCCAAAACGTATTAATTTCATTTTTTAAATTTTTATAAATATGATTATTCTTTTGTCATTACTTAAAACTTGTAGCAAAACTTAAAAGTAACTATTATTTTTCTAATATTAATTCAATAACGGCTATCTCTACATTTGGTTTATTGACCGGAAGTGCCAAAACCAATTCTCCAGCTACTTTCTCCGAATCGGGTTGATGCGATGATTTGCTAATAAATTTAATTTCAGAATTGTCGTGAAGGAATTGTGCGTATTTTACTTTTCCTAACATTTCTGGCAATACAATTTTGCCTGTTGGATAGTTGATGAGATGTAAATATAATCTTTTAGTAGTTGGATTGTAGGTGTACAAACAATAGGCAGGTGCTTTATATTCGTCTGGCGCTTGAGTGCATCCATAAATAGAAGGACTATTGTACTTCATCCAATCGCCCATAGCCTTGAGAGCACTTTCACTTCTATAATCTAAATAACCTCGAGCTGTTGGTCCTACATTCAACAGTAAATTGCCGCCTTTGCTCACATTTTCGATTAACATCGAAATAAGTTGGCTTGGACTTTTCCAATTTTTCTCATCACGGTAATAGCCCCAAGATCCTGAAAAAGTTTGGCAAGATTCCCAAGGAACTCTTTTACCCTCAATTTCTGGCCATTTGGCAGGCACATATTGTTCGGGAGTTACAAAATCCCATCCACCTTCTATTTTGTTTAAATCTAAACGATTATTTACTATAATTTTAGGTTGCAATTTGCGAACGGTTTTTAGCAAATCTTCCGAAGCCCATTCGTTTTGCCCTTTTTCTTTATAGGAGAAATCGAACCACAACAAACTGATTTCGCCATAATTGGTCAACAATTCTGTTACTTGATTTTTGATATAAGCACGATATTTTGCCATATCACGAGTTTTGTTAATACTGTCCATTTTGGACACATTATCTTTTGGTTTCAAAGGATGATATTGATCCAAAGTAAAATCGGGATGGTGCCAATCGATTAATGAATAATAAAACCCCACTTTGATTCCTTCGGCACGCATAGCTTCAACTACTTCTTTTAAGGCATCACGTTTAAAAGGAGTTTTTGTAATTTTATAGTCGGTAAACTTGCTGTCCCAATTGCAAAAGCCCTCGTGGTGTTTGGCTGTGATAACAAAGTATTTCATTCCTGCTTCTTTGGCCATTCTTGCCCATTCTTTGGGTTGAAACAAATCGGGATTGTACAATTCAAAGTACTTTTGATAGTCTTCATCGCTGATTTTTTCGTTGCTACGCACCCATTCGTGACGGGCTGGCATAGCATACAATCCCCAATGGCAAAACATTCCGAAACGGGCTTCGGTCCACCATTTCATTCGTGCTGTTTTTTGCTCGGCTGTTTCTTTGGGCAGTTGTGCTTGTGCGTTTCCTAAAAATAGGAATACGGTTGCAATTGTTAAAAGTGCTTTTTTCATTTTTATCGTTAATTTAGTATTATTTAATTTCTTGCCAATTCTTTATAAATCAAACTTGTGTCATTTACTTTCTTCATTTCTTGAATCATCTCTTTTTTCATTTCATTATATTTTGAAGAAGTCCTATTTAAATCTAATAAGTTTTTTGTTTCAAATTTATCTTGTGCAATATTAAAAAACTGTGAATGATGCTCTCCTTTAACGAAGTATTCAATTAATTTGTAATCTCCTTTTCTATACCCTCGCATATATTCCTTGTAGCCGTAAATCAAAGATTCTCTAAAAGGTTTATTATCTTTATAGAGGAACTAAAACTTTTTCCTTGCACTGTTTTGGGAGCTTCAATATGGAGTAAATCACAAATTGTAGGGAATACATCATAGAGATAACAAAAAGCTGCACTTCTTTGATTTTTAGGGATACTTGGTCCCGATATTATGAAAGGTACATTTATGCTACATTCATATAAATTTTGTTTTCCAAATAAACCGTGTTGTCCTATTGCCAACCCATTATCTGCAGCATAAATAATAATTGTGTTTTCATATTCTCCCGATTGCTTTAAAGCTTCTATAATTCTCCCTATTTGAGCATCTAGGTGTGTAATCATTGCATAATAATCCCGTAGATTTGTTTTTACTTCAGGTATCGTTCTTGGAAATCCTGCAAGAACTTCATCTCTTACTTTATATTCGCCAAAATCCCATGGGTGATTAGGCAAAAAATTAGGTGGCATAGATATTTTTGTTGTATCATACATTTTCTCATATTCTTTTGGCATAGAACGAGGATCGTGAGGGGATGTATATGAAACGTATGCAAAAAACGGTTTTTTAGTATTATGCCTCTTTAAAAATGCTATTGTTGCATCAGAAAACAACTCACTAGAATGTTTTCCTGCCATTATGTGATCACAATTCTTTTTGTATTCAATTGTATTATTTGCTTCAGGATTACTAATGTATGGCATTTGTTTGTCATATTTTCCAGTAGTATCATAATGATAAACGGGTACATTCCATTGGTCACACATTCCCCCAAAGAAGATTTCATCTCCATCCGAAAAACCTCTTGCAAAAACAGCTTTACCATTATGCTGTTTGCCGGTGCCAAATGTTTCATAACCAGCTTTTCGTAATGTTTCTGGCAAAGTTTCATTTGCCTCCATTATATTTACCTGACTGCCTTGTTTGTCAATTCCATATAAATTTCTTCCCGTCATCAGCATAGCACGACTAGGAGCGCAAACTGCGGCACTACAGCCACCCATTATGTAGGCATTGTTGAAACTTACTCCACTATTCGCCAATTTATCAACATTAGGAGTGATAATTTCTTCGTTTCCCAATGCTTTTGTAGTACCAGCACGTTGATCATCTGCAAAAAGAAATAAGATGTTCGGCTTCTTTTTTTCTGCAACTTTATTTTGTCTTGTTGGAATGCAAGAGGATAAAAATAGTATTGATAATAAAGCAATTAACAGTGCTGATTTGCTTTTAATGTAATTTTTCATATTCTATTTATAAAATTATTCTATTACGTAAATTGTAGCTGTTCTTGCTCCGTGTGCTCCAATAACTAATGACTGTTCAATATCAGCGGTTTTAGAAGGTCCAGCAATGAAAATCCCAAAACCTTCGTTTGAAATGTCAATTTTTTTATAAGCGTGATGCATAGTGGGTACTATGTCTTTTTTATCGATAACCAATATCAAATGCTGGCAGATAAAAGGTAATAATCGATTAATCATCTGGCTTTCATACAACCAAACGGCTCCGTTTTCGGCAACGCCAAGAGTTCCTTTAATACAAACTTTTTCTAATTTTTCTAATTCAAAAGAAGTTAACAGAACGACTTGTCTGTCAATGTCGTCAAGGGTGTTGATAATCAGTTTTCCGGTGGCTTTATCATTAGCAAGTTGATTGTTTATTATCGAAATATCTGGAATTAATTCCACTTTTCCACCTATGCTTTCGAGTACAGTTTTGAATTGGGTATAATTATCATCATAATGAATTACACTATCTAAATCAATTGTAGGCGGAGCAACTAAATCCGGTTGATTCGATGCAATAGCATCTAATATTTTATCTCTTGAAGTCATTGTTTGTAAGCTTAATTATTTAGATTTTCCTTCATTATTGATGTACCAATCTCGGAAGGATTCTTTTGGTGGTTTTGGCATTTCTCGTTGTTTGTACCAAAGATTCAGTCTATTATTGGTCACAAACGGAAGAACACGCATTACCCATCGTCCCATTTTCCCTGTAAAACGATAAAGTTTAGGATTGGAAAATAAAAATGCCATTCCGTTCATCCCAATTTTTTTGCTAGAATCTACATAGCCGTTCTTCACAATTTCTTGTCTCCATTTCCACAATTGCTCGTGGATGTTTATTTTTACGGGACAAACATTGGTACAACTGCCGCAAAGTGTGGAGGCAAAAGGCAAATCGGCATTGGCTTTCATATCTAAATTGGGATTCAAAATAGAGCCAATGGGTCCTGCGGTGGAAGTGTGATAACTGTGTCCACCACTTCTTCGATAGACAGGACAGGTATTAAAACAAGCCGCACAACGAATGCATTTTAATGAATTTCTAAAATCTTCGCGACCTAATTGCTTACTCCGACCATTATCGACAATCACAATGTGCATTTCTTGTCCAGCTCTTGGTTTTTGAAAATGACTCGAAAAAGTAGTAATGGGTTGACCTGTGGCACTTCGGGCTAGTAATCTCAAAAAAACGGCAAGATGTTCGGCTTTGGGAATTATTTTTTCAAATCCCATACACGCAATGTGCACTGCGGCGGTATGCGAGCCCATATCGGCGTTGCCTTCATTGGTACAAATAACAAAACCACCTGTTTCGGCAATGGCAAAATTGACTCCTGTAATAGACAATTCAGATTCGACAAATTTATTGCGTAAATGCCCACGAGCCGCTTCGGTCAAATATTGTGGGTCGTTATTGCCTTTTTCGGTATGTAAATGTTCGTGAAAAGTATCACTTACATCTTGTTTTTTTAAATGTATGGCAGGTAAAACAATATGACTGGGTGGTTCTTTTCTGAATTGTACAATACGTTCTCCTAGGTCAGAATCGACCACTTCAACGCCTCTTTTTTCTAAATACGCATTCAAATGACATTCTTCTGTGAGCATACTTTTGCTCTTTACAATTTTTTGAATGTTATTTTTTTGAATGATTTTATGGATGATTTGGTTGTGTTCTTCAGCGTCAGCAGCCCAATGAATTTTGATTCCGTTGGCTGTGGCTTTCGCTTCAAATTCTTTTAGGTATTGAGATAAATTGGATAGTGAATGGTTTTTTATTTGCGAACCCCATTCCCTTAAATCTTCCCATTCTGGAATACCGTGTGCTGCATTATCTCGTTTTTCACGAACAAACCAAAGCGTTTCATCGTGCCAATTGGTTCTTGGCTCGTCGGCGATAAATTTTTCTGCTAAGTCAGCGTGTTTTGCTGTCATATTATTCAATTTGGTTTGCTTACAATTTATTTTCACAAAACACTATTCAATATTTCGGCAATATGAATGGTTTTTATTTTATTTCCTTGACGGTTTAAAATCCCTTCCAAATGCATCAAACAACTGGTGTCAACACCTGTAATATAATCGACATCATTGGCATCGTGTTCGCTTATTCTGTCTTTGCCCATTTTAACACTAACTGCTTCTTCAAAAACACAAAATGTGCCGCCAAAACCACAACATTCGTCGTTGCGTTTGGGTTTTATCATTTCTATACCCTCAACCATACTTAATAATTCCATAGGTTTTGAAAATGAAGGCAACATTCTTTCGGACATTGACGAAAGATGAAGGCCTCTTTGTCCGTGGCAACTGTTGTGTAAACCGACTTTAAACGGAAATCGTGCTTTTATGTTTTTTACTTTCAAAACATCAACTAAAAACTCGGTTAATTCATAAACTGTGTTTCTGATTTTTTCCGCTTCATCAGGATGGGTATCATCCTGCAAATGTTCTTTTACGTGCAATACACAACTCCCAGAAGGCGCAACAATATAATCGAATCCCGAAAAGTTTTTCACAAAATTGGTATCGCAACCTTTACTTAAACTAGCAAAACCGCTATTTGCCATTGGTTGTCCACAACAGGTTTGATTTAATGGAAAAGAAATTTCGCAATCCAATTTCTCCAATAACTGCAAAGTCGCAATACCGACATTGGGGTAGAACTGATCTATATAACAAGGTATGAATAAAGCGACTTTCATTAACTTAATTATTTAATTTTATAAAACCACCATCAATTGGATAATCGCAACCAGTAATAAAACCCGATTCGTCGCTAGATAAAAATAAAGCCAAAGCTGCTACTTCATCTGGTTTTCCCATGCGACCAATGGGTTGTGACTTGGATAATTTATCGAACATTTCGGCTTCTTGACCAGGATAATTTTTAGCAATAAAACCATCAACAAAAGGAGTATGAACTCTTGCTGGTGAAATCGAATTACAACGGATATTTTCGCTCATATAATCACGAGCTACGGATAAAGTCATTGCCATTACTGCTCCTTTGGCAGTAGAATAGGCAAATCGATCGGGGATTCCTACCCAAGCAGCAATGGACGCCATATTGAGAATAACGCCACCTTTGGATTGTCGCAATTGCGGAATGGCAGCAAACAAACAGTTGTAGACTCCTTTTACGTTTACATTCATAATGCGGTCAAAATCAGTTTCAGGGGTGGTATCCACTTTGCCAACGTGCGCTATTCCTGCATTGTTGACCAAAATATCGAAAGCTCCAATTTTTTCAAAAGTGGTAACAACAGCCTCGTGATTGGCGACATTACAGGCATGTGAAAGTACTTTTCCGCCTTTTGATTTAATTTCGTTAACGGCTTCTTGCGCACTTTCTTCGGTTAATTCGATGATGTGCACTTCAGCTCCTTGTTTGGCAAACAAAAGGGATATG
>JANMZS010000158.1:0-7533 GCA_031383535.1 Flavobacterium sp. | reverse complement strand
TGTAGAAGATAACCTTGGTGATTTTGTCTTAGTTGAGGAGTATATTTCTGATTCTTTTTTAAATACCGAAATAACCAATCTAAAAAAATAATATCAAAATCTTCTGATGCACTTACAGATCGTTCAAATTCCTTAAAACTTTTTACATTGGTTATTTCGGTATTTAAAAAAGAATCAGAAATATACTCCTCAACTAAGACAAAATCACCAAGGTTATCTTCTACAACTAGTATTTTATATAATTGATTATCTTTTATCATTATTTTTATTTACGGGTAGATGAACAATATTAAGCCAAAAATCTTCCAAACCTAAAATGGCTTGTAAAAACTCTGTCACATCGACTGGTTTGGTAATATAAGCATTAGCGTGATGATTATATGATTTCATAATATCACTCTCTGAAGAAGATGTTGTTAACATAATTATTGGAATATGTTTTGTAGTTTCGTCAGATTTCAAAGTCTGTAACACCTCAATACCATTTTTTAAAGGCAAATTAATATCCAACAGTATGATATCAGGGCTAATTACTTCATCATAATCTCCTTTTTTAAAGACAAAATCCAAGGCTAGTTTTCCATTTCGAACAACGCTTACATCATTGATAACTTTACATTCCTGTAATGCTTCAGTGGTGAGTACAATATCACCTTCATTGTCTTCAACTAATAATATGTGTATAGATCTCATGTGTTGATATTTATTGTTTTTTATTGGTCATACCTGTCTGCCGACAGGCAGGTGTAATTGCTTCGCCTGTTCGCTTCGCTCGAGTCGCATATCATCATTGGTGTTTATCTCATCGGTTACAATTTTATTTTGGTATTCGATGATTTTCAATTGCGACCAATTTTAGCTTATGCTCATTTCATAATTTTATTTTTTTGGGGATTTTAATGTAAAATGTACTTCCGATGCCAGCTTTAGATTTCACCCAAATTTCACCATTTAATTTATCTACTATTTTTTTTGCAATGGCTAAACCCATTCCGTTGCCTTGGTATTTTTCTTTACCATGTAATCGTTGAAAGATAATGAATATTTTTTCATAATATTCTTTTTCAATACCAATACCATTGTCGTTTATCGCTATTCGATAATAATTTTTATATTCTTTTGAGTTAATAGTAATTTGCAAAGGTACATCCTCTTTTGAATATTTTAAAGCATTACTAATAATGTTTTGAAATAATTGTGATAAATAATGTCGTATTGAATACACCTTAGGAAGTTCTTCAAAAATTATTTTTGCTTTTTTTTCTTTTATCAATTTGCTTTGTAGTAAGCTAATATCGTTAATTATATCCTTTAAATCAATAGACTCATATTTCTCCTCACTATTATTAATCCTAGAAAATTCTAAAATATCTAAAATAATTTGGCGCATGCTTTTTGAGCCTTCAACGGCAAAATTAATATATTTCAATCCTTTTTCGTCTAACACATCATTATATCTCTTTTCAAGTAAAGTTAAAAAACTTGTTACCATTCTTAGTGGTTCTTGTAAATCGTGCGATGCTACATAGGCAAATTGTTCTAATTCTTTATTTGAAGTAACAAGTGCTACACTTTGTTTATTTAAATCTTTATTCAATTGAAGCAATTGATCTTCATGTGTTTTGCGCTCAGTTATATCTCTTATAAAGGCACAAAAGAATTCTTCTCCATCTTGACGTATTGGTAAAACAGTTAATTCAATAGGAAATTCATTCCCATTTCTTCTGATAGCAGATAATTGTAGTAATACGTTAAGTGCTTTTCCTTCTCCTGTTTTTAAATAATTTTTCATTCCATTATCATGCATTGATCTAAAGTGCTCAGGAATAATTATAGATGATAATAATTTACCCATTACCTCATTTTCACTCCAGCCAAAAATTTGTTCCGCTTGAGGATTCCAGAAAGTAATCATTCCGTCTTTGTCAATGCAAATAATCGCATCCAAAGCAGCATTCATAATTAATTTTCTGCGTTCTTCAGTATTTTTTACCGCTTCTTCTGCTTTTTTGCGTAAGGTAATATCACGAGTAGCTCCCAAGAGATTCACTATTTTTCCTGTTGTGTCTTTAAGCGGAACAGCATGTGTTTCCAGCCAGCGTTGGCGACCCTTTAAACCCGTTATTTCAAATTCAAAGGTTCCCGAGTTGCCTTTGAAAACTTCTATACTTAAACGGTTGAAGCCTATCTGGTATTTTTTATTCACTAAATCCATCATTGGGGTACCCAATACCTGCTGCTCATTATCAGCTTCTATAATAGCCAGACCGGCAGGATTCATGTACAGTAATTCTCCTTTACTGTTGAGTACTTTTACACATTCGGGTACGGTATCTAAAATGGTGCGGAGATAGTTTTCATTTTCAATCAGTTTGCTTTCCGCTTTTTTTCTTTCGTCAATATCTTGAAAACTGCCATATATTCTGATGCAATTTCCATTGACAAACTCGGCTTCGCCTATAATACGTACCCATCGGTCATTACCTTTTGCAGTGACTATTTGTAATTCATCATCCCACGATTTTCCTGTATTTATTGCTTGCTCTATATATTCAGTTATTTTAGTTCTATTACTACCTTTTTTATAAAAAGCAACAGCCGTCTGAATAACTGGAATATAATCTGATGCTACTTCGTGAATTTCTTTTGTAATATCAGACCAAAAAACAGTATTATTTTGTAAATCAACTTCCCAACCTCCAATTCTGGCTAATTCATTAACTTTTTGCAACAAATCCTCAAGTTCTTTCTTTTCTGTTATATCTTTTGCTACCGCATAAATAGTATTGTCTTCATTAACATAAATGGCATTCCAGGCCAGCCATTTTATTTTACCAGATTTAGTGATGTACCTGTTCTCATAATTATAGGTGAGTTTAGTTTCTAACAACGCAGCTATCTCATTGGTAGATTTTTCTCTATCTTCAGGATGAATAAAATTTGCATAAGGTTCAGCGCACAGCTCTGCTGGGGTGTAACCTAAAAGTTCACAGGCTGCAGGATTTACTCTACTAAAACGACCATCTAAACCTATGATTACAATCAAATCGGGAGCAAAATTGAACATTTGATTCAATTCTAGTTCTAGTTGTTTACGTTTAATTTCGGGACTTAAATAATCCCCCAGTTTTTTTAATAAGCTAAGATATTTAGCAGTTTCTATAACTTCGTGATCTAATCCAAAAGCGAGAACTCCAATGACTTCATTATTATAAAGTAAAGGCAATCCTATTATTGTTTTTAAACCATATTTAAGTACAGCATCTCGTCGTCGAAGTAGTTTTTGGTTTTCAAGATCTCCCCAAATAGTTATTTCTTTAGTTTTAGCAACAACGCCAGTAAGACCTTCTCCATAAATAAAAGTGTCTATTGATTTTGTTTCTTCTATAAATAAACTCATGTTTTCGGTGGTAGCATGATTGCTTATCTTTTTCAGTATATTTTGATTACTAGAAGTTATCCAAGCTTCAGCAAAACAAAAATCGCCAAATTTAGCAATACAACGTAAGGTTCTGTCTAATGTTTCGTGCAGTTTTAAAGGCTCACTAAAGCCAGTGCTAATAGCTGCTATGAGTTCATTTTGTATTTCTTCATTTTTACGGATGGTTACATCTCTTTCAATAGAAATCCAGTGCGTATACCATCCTTTTTCATTTGCAACTGGCGTTAATGTAAAATTGATCCAGAATTCCTCCCCATTTTTTTTATAATTGATTGTAGTAATTTCACAGCTTTCCCATCTTCTAATGGCTTCACCAAGGCGTTTTAGTTCTGCCCTGTTTGATTTTGGTCCTTGTAAAATTCTGGGTGTTTTACCTATTACTTCTTCAGCGGTGTAGCCTGTCATTTTAGTAAACGCTTCATTCGCATATAAAATTCTTTGCCCTGGTTCATCAAACGGTTCCGCTTCTGTAATTAATATCGAGTCTTTAGTGTTTGTAATTACAGATTCCAATAATTTGAGATGCTGTTCTTTTTTTTTGCGTTCCGTAATATCAGTTCTGATGGCCATATATTGATATGGTTTTCCCTCATTGTCCAAAAAAGGTACAATAGTAGTATCTACCCAATAAGTAGATCCGTCCTTTGCTTTGTTTTTTAATTCTCCTTTCCAAATTTTTCCGTTGGCGATAGTTACCCATAAGTTTTTGATGAAGCTAGTGCTATGATAGCCGGAGCTAATGATTCTATGATCCTGTCCAATTAACTCTTCTCTACTATATTTAGAGATGTTTAAAAAATTATCATTTACATATTTTATAATCCCCTTCTGGTCGGTAACTGCCACGATACTGGATTGGTCTAATGCATATACATAATTTGCAATTTCTTTACGTATCACAGATAATTTTATTTCTGCTAATTCTTGTTCGGTTATATCCCGTAATATTTTTGAAGCTCCAATAATAATTCCTTCAAAATTTTTGATAGGAGATAGGGTAAGCAAGACATTAAAAACGGTACCGTCCTTTCTTACCCGTAATGTTTTATAATTGTCAACTGTTTCTCCATCAATTATTTTTTTTGTAAGCTCCACCTCTTCTTGTTGAAGATCCGGAGGTGTTAATGTTAACGAACTTTTTCCTATAATTTCATTTGCGCTGTAGCCAAATATTTTCTCCGCACCATGGTTCCAACTTGTTATTATCAAATCAAGAGTTTTACTCATCATGGCATGATCTGATGAATTTACAATGGAGGCAAATAAAGCCTGTTGCTTTTTGTTTAAAAAATCAAGTTCTTTATTGGCAATTAATAATTCTGCAGCACGTTTTTCTTTTTCTTGGTTTTGAAAGGCTAATTCCTCGTTTGCAATAATCAGCTCATCGGCACGTTTTGCTTTTTGATCTGTTTGAAATGAAAGTTCTTTGTTTGCAATAATTAGTTCTGCAGCACGTTTTTCCTTTTCTTCGTTTTGAAAAGCCAGTTCTTTATTGGCAATTAATAACTCTGCTGCTCTTTTTTCTTTTTCTTGGTTTTGAAAAGCCAATTCCTCGTTTGCAATAATCAGTTCGTTTGCCCGCTTTTCTTTTTCAGCATTTTGAAAGGCCAATTCTTTATTGGCAATTAATAACTCTGCAGCTCTTTTTTCTTTTTCTTGGTTTTGAAAAGTCAGTTCCTCGTTTGCAATAATCAGTTCCGCTTCAGATTTTTTCTTGGAAGTAATATCACGGGCAACTTGATAAGATCCTGTGATATTACCTGCTTTGTCTTTGAGGTCAGATACAATCAGTGAAACGAACAATTGCTCACCGTTCTTTGTAATTCTGGTTGATTCGTAACGATCAACAATTTCATTATTGGATATCCTGTGGAGATTATTTTTATCATCATTGATAAATTCAGGTGGAATTATTAATGAAATGTTTTTCCCAATCATTTCTTTTGAGGTGTAACCAAACATTTTTTCACTGCCTTTATTCCAGCTTTGGATGGTGCCATCCAAAGATTTACTAATGATTGCATCTTCAGTAGATTCTAAGATACTAGCGAGATTGCTATTATATTCGTTATCCATTTTGGTCAGAGGTTTTTATTTATACATATCATTTTCTTAACTCCTCATCAAATAAATAGTATTTGTGGTTGCGAGCCTTGCAATGTGCTGAAAATAGCTTGAGGTCAGGTCAGCAAAGTGAATTTCACCCCAAAACTCTCACAGAACTTTAAGTGATAGTCTCCCATCATACGGCTCTTCAGTTGATACTTAGTTTGGTGAATCATAGAGTAAATATAGTTGTTTTAATTTAAACTCTCTAGGTTTAATTCCTCGGCTGCTTCTTTTTTTGCTACAGATACTTCTTCTATTCGACCTTTGGTCTCGGGTCACAAATTAAAAAATATTTTTGAACATCTGTGACCCGAGCGATAGCGAATAGGCAAAGCAATCTGCGGCTATTATTTCGTTAATACCTTTGGGGCTCTGTCCTTTGTATTAATATTAAGTTAAACTATTTGGTAAAAAGTTATTAACAGGCCTTAATCTAACGAATGCTTAACTTTTTCTCGGTTAGTGCCTTAGAAGCGAATTTTGATTTTAAAAAGCTAAATATTAATTTCTTGTTACTAAACATTTATTTGTAAACAAATTTGTTTATTTTTCTATAATGAAATCAGAATTAAATCAATTAAAGGGGATTCATCCCGGCTTAGTATTGGTGCGCGAATTGAATAAACGCCATTTGTGTAAGGGTGTTTTTGCGCTTTCTTTACAGGAATATCCTCAAACCCTAACTGCTATCACCAAAGGCAAAAAGGCATAATTAAGTTAAAAAGCACTATCGGAGATATTACTTTTTACACAACTGAGGACGGGCATTTGGCTCGTGAAAATGATGGAATGGAGGAAGGAGGATTTTTCTGCAGACGACCGACTGGAACAGCCGATTGGAACAAAGGGAACGACCAAAGAGAGACCGCTTGTTTGTCTAGTTCTTTTTTCTAAAATATATTTTTGACAATCGATTTCTTTTATTTTAGATAAAAACTCAATTACACTATTTAATTATTAGCTAGAAAAAACACACTAAATTTGTACATCTTCAAACTAAATTAGACTTTAAAAAAAAAATTTGTTCTATTTAAAGAAAAAAAACTATAAATAAAATTTCATTTACAATGAATAGAGTAGTTCCGCAGTTAATGGCTTACTTATGAAGGTGTATGAATTTTTATCTAATCTTGCTCTAACAATATCATTATCATCAATGCTGCTGGAAACGATACAAATTTTGCACTTTTTAGTAATTGCAGGATCTATTTTTTCAAAGAAATGTAAAAATTCAAAACCGTCCATTAGTGGCATGTAAATATCCAATAATATTAAATCAGGTAATTCTTGATTATTATTTTTATTTTTTTCTAGGTATTCAATAGCTTTCAAACCATTATCAAATTCTAAAAGATCATTTGTGAAATTATTTTTTTTGATTAAAGTGCTTGTGATGTAATTATCAATGTCGTTATCGTCAACAATCATAATTTTGTTATACTTGGGTTCCATATTTTGTTTTATTTAATATTTTATAATTTTATAAATTTTATAAATTCTTCTTGTCTTCTTTTAGCTACGGGTAAAACATGACCATTAGAAAACTCACAGTATAAGCCATCTTTCTTAATTATTTTTACTAAGTATTTAATATTAACAATATAGGAGTGGTGTATTCTAAAAAAATTATTGTCTAGCAAAGATGCATATTCGCCTAAGTTTCGACTGGAAACAATTTTCGTGTCTTTATTATCATAAAACTCAGTATATTTTCCATCCGCTTTACAAAAAATAATATCATCTATTTTTAATAATTCAATTTTGTCAACTGAAGCTATTGCTACATAATCAGAGTTCTGATGTAAAACATTTAAGGTTTTTATTTTTCCGATTTTATCATTGTGATAAATAGATTCCATTTCAATAAACTTAACCGTTTTATAGAATGAAATTATTAAGTCATTGTTATCTAAAGGTTTCAACAAAAAATCTAAACCGTTATATTTAAAGGCATTATAAGCATCAGTTTTATCTTTTGATAC
>JANMZS010000120.1:0-1859 GCA_031383535.1 Flavobacterium sp. | reverse complement strand
CACGAATACTGATTGCAATGTCTGATAATTCTTGAAAAGTTAAATTATCAAATGGCGGATATTGTTTCAAAAAATCAGCAATGTGTTCAGCAATAGAATATGCAATGATTCGAATATATTTTCATGATAATAAAATGAACTATAATTTATATTATGTAAAATAGAATATTTTATGATTCCTTGTACTATAGCACTCTTTTAAAAAAAAGAGTTAATAAATTACTGTTTAATAATATTTCAAAAACAATATTCATCCAATCCTATAATTCATTATTTTTACAATCGAAAATATTTAACATCTTATGAATTCAATTGCTGAACACATTGCTGATTTTTTGAAACAATATCCGCCATTTGATAATTTAACTTTTCAAGAATTATCAGACATTGCAATCAGTATTCGTGTCGTTAATATTGAAAAACACAAAACATTATTTCAAATTAACGATGTTTTGCATGATAGTTTTTATGTTGTAGCATCTGGGCAAATAAATTTATCTGTAATTGCTGACGCCGAAGAGACTTTACTTAACAAATGCATCGTTGGAGATGTTTTTGGTTTACGTCCATTTTTTGCTAAAAACAATTATATGATGACGGCAAAAGCCCGTGAAGAAAGTATAATTTATGCTATTCCTATTGCTACTTTTCGTCCCTTTGTGGCTAATAATCCAAATGTCTTAGACTTTTTGCTACAAAGTTTTGCTGCAAATACAGGCAATCCGAATGATAAAGAAAACTCGAGAGGTAAATTAATTTCTGATAATGTGTATTATTCTGAACAAGAATCTGGTATGCAATACATCCAGTCCTTATCTTATAATACTGTACCGCTAAAAGCTTCAAAGACGAGTATCGTTCAGGATATAGCACAAGAAATGACTAATAATCTAAGTAATTATTGTATCATTTGTGAAAACGAGTATCCTATTGGTATTGTTACATATTCTGATATGTGTACAAAAATTGCAACAGGACGATTTCCTTTGACAATTGCCATTGATAAAATCATGTCATTTCCAGTAGTTACCGTGGTCGAAAACGTATCTTTAGCAGAAGCTCAATTATTGATGCTAAAATATAATGTAACTCATTTGTGTGTAACCAAAGATGGTACTGATAAATCTGCCGTAAAAGGAATTATCACAGAACATGATTTAATAGCAGCTCAAGCCAGTAATCCTGGTGTTTTGATAAAGGAAATTAAACGTTCACAATCTTCAAAAGATTTAAAATTAATTAGAGATAGATTAACTGATATCATTCAGAAATCAATTCATAAAAACATACCACTTTCTTATATTAATAATATTGCGAGTGAAATAAATTTGGCTATAATTAAAAGAGCTGTAGAATTGTCAATTTTAGATTTAGGCTCCCCTCCTGCTCGATTTGCTTGGCTTAGTATTGGTAGTCAAGGTCGAAAAGAACAGTTGTTATTAACAGATCAAGACAGCGTGTTAATTTTTGAAGATGTTACTGCCGATAAATATCGCGATGTAAAAGATTATTTCCTTAAATTGGGCAAAAGAACTACTTCTATTTTAGAAAAAGTAGGGTATCCACTTTGTCCAAACGGACAAATGGGTAGTAATATGCTCTGGTGTAAATCATTGACAGACTGGACAAAACAGTATAATTTTTGGATAAACACTCCAGGTGAAAATAGCAATAATATAAGTAGTATCTTTTTTGATTTAGAAATTGCTTTTGGGGAACAAAAAATAGAAGAAGCAATCGAGAATGTGATTTTTAATAGTATTAAAAACAACACCTTATTTTTTGATTTTTTAGGAAATGATGCCTTAAGAAATAATTCGCCATTAACATTCTTTAAAAATTTTAATATAGAAGAGCAT
>JANMZS010000065.1:0-2972 GCA_031383535.1 Flavobacterium sp. | reverse complement strand
AATTGTATAAAATAGTTTTAATTTGCTCCTAATAAAACGATTTCTTCGACGAAACTATTTTTAATTAAAACTAACTGAAAAACGAGCTTATATTGGTTTATTTTTTTTGTCAAGATGGTATCATTCATTTTGTTACAAAATAAATAAACCAATATAAGCTCGTTTTTCAGTTAGTTTTAATTAAAAATAGTTTCGTCGAAGAAATCGTTTTATTAGGAGCAAATTAAAACTATTTTATACAATTTTATTTTAAAAGTTGAGGGACATAAGTTCTGTATTTTTAACGTAAACCTAATTAGCAACACATCTAAAGCCCAAATGCTCCATCGAAGAATCAGGTGAACTTTTCATTCTTGCCGCAACTCGATAGCCACTACAATAAGACTCGTTACATAAAAAAGACCCTCCTCGCATCACTTTTTTAGCTATTAATGGTTCATCCGGATCATAACTTTCTAAAGATCCTTTAGGGTTTATTGCTGTTTTTAATCCTTGAAATTCATTGTAGTAGTTATAATTATAGTTGTCTGAACACCACTCCCACACATTCCCTGCCATGTCATACAATCCATAACTATTTGGTTCAAATGATTTTACAGGAGCTGCTCCAAAAAAACCATCGGTAACATCATTTTTGTTTGGAAAAGTTCCTTGCCAATAATTACAACGAATTTTTCCTTCGTCCACTTTTTCATTCCCCCAAGTGTAGACATTTTTATCTAAACCTCCTCTTGAAGCATATTCCCATTCGGCCTCAGTTGGCAAACGTTTTCCAGCCCACTTACAATAAGCATTTGCATCATCCCAACTGATGTGAACTACAGGAAGATTTTCTTTACCCACAATATCACTATCCATACCTTTTGGATGTCTCCAATTAGCGCCATGAGTCCAACTCCACCACTGACTGTAATCTTGCAAACTCACTTCGCTTTCTGTAGGAACAAATACAAGTGATGCCGCTTTTAATGTTTCAGCTTCAGGCTTTGGAGTATCGGGAGGCAATTGTTTTTTTAAATCCTCCCAATCAATATCTTTTTCGGCTGTGGTAACATAACCCGTTTCGGTTACAAATTTCGCGAATTGAGCATTTGTAACTTCTGTACTATCCATATAAAACCCCTCTAATTTCACATCGTGTTTTGGAAATTCATCTTGACGTGCTTGATTATTATCACCTCCCATACTAAAAGTTCCTCCCGGAATCCAAACCATACCTTCTGAATTTTTAATAGTTGGTTTTGTCTCTTGTTTATCAAAAGAAAATTTAGAACTTGGCTTTACTTCAAATCTATTTGGAATAGCCTTAGTACAACATGATTTTGCGGCTACATTTTTTTTTTGAAGGATATCGCTTTTGATAGATGCTTTTGAAGTAATTTGATTTTTCTGTGCACTACAAATTAAACCCAGCATAAAAAAAACGATTATGATAGTTTTTTTATTCATCAATTTCATTTTTGAAAAGTATTAATTCTAAATTATAGAATACAAAAATAAGCATTGAATTGTCTATTTCACATAAAATTTTCTTTATTAAATAATATTAAATCGAAGATAGCTAATGATTTTTATTTAAAAATCAGATAAATCATTAAATTGAATTCAATATGAAATTATAAAATATGAAATGGATAGGTAAGCGACAAAGCGATAATGTTGACGATAGAAGAGGAACGACTGGTGAAGGAAAGGCTTTACTTGGCGGAAGTGTTTTGGAGATTATTAAAGTAAATTAGTGCACATCAAAAAATAAATTATATAAAAAAAAGCCTAACATCGCTGTTAGACTTTTGTCGGGGTGGCAGGATTCGAACCTGCGGCCTCCTGCTCCCAAAGCAGGCGCGATAACCGAGCTACGCTACACCCCGAAAAACAATAATTTAAGAACTTTGCGGTCTTCACGCAATGCGTTACACGATAACCGAGCTACGCTACACCCCGAAAGCGGATGCAAATGTAATACTATTTTTTGCTTATCCAAAACTATTTTAAAATTAAGAATACATCAATGAACATTATTAAAAGGGGGTATTTGTTTTTCGAGGAAACATTTTCACCAATAAGATTGTATCTTTGATAAACATTTCAAATTTCAATTAAAAAACTAATTGCCATAACCAATAATATGTCACAAAATATAAAAGAATTAAAACTAGCCGTCCTTATTGATGCTGACAATGTCCCTTACAGCAATGTAAAGGGAATGATGGAAGAAATAGCAAAATACGGGACTCCAACCACAAAACGAATTTATGCCGATTGGACAAAACCCAATGCTAATGGTTGGAAATCTGTTTTGTTGGAACATGCCATTACCCCTATACAACAATATAGCTATACTGTAGGCAAAAACTCTTCAGATTCTGCCATGATAATCGATGCTATGGATTTATTATATTCTGACAAAGTAGATGGTTTTTGCATTGTATCAAGCGATAGCGATTTTACACGATTAGCCATCCGATTACGAGAATCAGGCATGAAAGTCATTGGTATTGGCGAAAAAAAAACACCCAACTCCTTTATAGTTGCATGTGATCGTTTTATTTATATTGAAGTATTGGATGGTGCAATCAACAAAAAAACCAAAAAACAACCCACTACAATTGGAACTAAAAAACCAGTAGAAAAAGAAGCCGAAAAAGAAGTTTCCAATAAAATAGACAACCAAACCATCGAACTTATCGAAGCTACACTCGAAGCTATCGGAGATGAAGATGGCTGGGCATTTCTGGGTGATGTAGGAAACCTTATTGTAAAAAATAAACCAGAATTTGATCCCAGAAATTATGGTTATAGCAAACTCACACCAATGTTAAAATCACTCACTGACATTCTCGAAATTGACGAAAGAGAATCTGACAAAAAAGGAATCAAACACAATTACGTCCGCTTGCGTTACAGCTAAATGAATAATGCGAATCAAGGGTTGAAAAACCAACTAAAAAAGAAAGAAATTTCTTCTTTAA